>JANMIH010000439.1:0-5241 GCA_031375685.1 Polaromonas sp.
CTGATGCACCGCACATAAAAAAGAACGGCACGATGACTCGTCCGTTCTTTTTGTCTGCCTTGTAGCAGCAGGTTATTTGGTGGGAGATGCAAGTTTCGAACTTGCGACCCCTGCAGTGTGAATGCAGTGCTCTACCCCTGAGCTAATCTCCCGTCGACGCCGACGTTACCGCTTGGCGAAGCTTTAGATTATATGCCGAGTCTCAGGCAACAGCGGCTCGCCACACCGTCTTGCCTTTGCTGGCCTTGTCGATGTCCGCCAACATTTTTTCATGCGCCTGCAGTTCGTCATCATTGGCAGCCAACAGCGGCAATACAAACTGCCTCAGGTCGATTGCGGGCGCGGTGTCACCGCTTTGGGCTGTGTTGCCAGCGTCCATCATCAAACTGTTTTGCCCGCGCGTGAGGTTGATGTACACATCCGCCAGCAACTCAGCGTCCAGCAGCGCGCCGTGCAAGGTGCGGCCTGAATTGTCGACTTCGAGCCTGTCGCAAAGTGCATCCAGCGAATTGCGTTTACCGGGGTACAGTTCCTTGGCCATCATCAGGCTGTCAGTGATTTTGCTGACGTGGGCGGTGATCGGGTGCTGGCCGCAAATCTCCAGCTCCTTGTTTAAAAAACCAACGTCAAACGGGGCGTTATGAATGATGATTTCCGCGCCATTCAAGTACGCCAGCAACTCGCCCGCAATCACACCAAAGCGCGGCTTGTCTTTTAAAAATTCATTGCTGATACCGTGGACTTTGAGCGCATCTTCATGGCTGTCACGCTCCGGGTTCAGGTAAAAGTGTTTGTTGTTGCCCGTTAATTTGCGGGCAACGAGCTCGACACAACCAATTTCGATGATCCGATCGCCGTTGTCGGGTGACAGGCCTGTGGTTTCGGTGTCCAGAAAAATTTGACGCATTCCGATGCCGATCTTTTAATGAAGTTCTTTGGCGTGGTTGATGGTGTATTTGGGGATGTCTATCGTCACATTTGCTTGCGCCAGAATCGCCTGGCAGCTCAGGCGCGAATTGGGCTCCAGCCCCCAGGCACGGTCCAGCAGATCGTCTTCTTCCTCTTCTGCCGGGTTCAGCGATGCCAGACCTTCCCGCACGATCACGTGGCAGGTGGTGCAAGCAGCGCTCATGTCGCAGGCGTGCTCGATGTTGATTTTGTTGTCGAGCAGCGCCTCGCAAATCGAGGTGCCAGCAGGTGCAGTGATCTCAGCGCCTTGCGGGCAGTATTCGGCATGGGGAAGTATTTTGATGATGGGCATGGCGTGCTAACTTATTCAGATGGTTTCAATGTTTTTGCCAGCCAGGGCTTGCTGTATGCCCCGGTTCATGCGTTCTGCAGCAAACGCTTCAGTACCATTTGCCAGCGCCTTGGTCGCGGCTTCGATGGCGGCTGCGTCGCCGTTGTCACGGGTGTCGATCACGCCAACGATCAGGCTGTCAATTTGCGCGCGCTCGTTCGGGCTTAGCAAATCTGCATCAGCATCAAGTGCCGTTTTAACCGCGAGCAGCATCCGGTCTGCATCCAGTCGGGCTTCGGCCAACGCGCGCGCCGCCATGTCAAGTTGTGCGGTTGAAAAGCTGTCTTGCAGCATGCGGGCAATGGCTTCGTCAGACAGGCCGTAAGAAGGCTTGACGTCGATGCGCGCCTGAACACCACTGACCTGCTCTTTGGCATCGACACTCAGCAAGCCATCGGCATCGACGGTAAACGTTACACGAATACGCGCCGCACCGGCCACCATCGGCGGTATGCCACGCAGCTCAAAGCGCGCCAGGCTGCGGCAGTCGGCGACCAGGTCACGCTCGCCCTGCACCACATGCAATGCCAGTGCGGTCTGGCCGTCCTGGTAGGTGGTGAAGTCTTGCGCCATGGCGGTAGGAATCGTCTGGTTGCGCGGGACGATGCGTTCGACCAGACCACCCATGGTTTCAATGCCCAATGACAGCGGAATCACGTCCAGCAACAGCAGGTCATTGCCCGCGTTGTTGCCAGCCAGCTGGTTGGCAGATATGGCCGCGCCCAACGCCACGACTTCGTCAGGGTTCAAGTTGGTGAGCGGCTCTCGCCCAAAAAAGCTGGCAACCGCCTTGCGCACCTGCGGCATGCGGGTTGAACCACCCACCAGCACAACGCCTTCAATATTTTCCTTGTCCAGCTTGGCATCACGCAGCGCCTTGCGAACGGCTGTCAGCGTACGTTGCGTGAGGTCCGCTGTCGCGGTTTCAAAGTCTTCGGCTCGCATGTCAAAGTTGACACGCGTCTTTGTCAATTGAACGCTGAACGCGACCACAGGCGTGAAAGACAGAGCCTCCTTGCAGGCCCGGGCTGCGCGCAGCAAAGCCGCCTTGTCGCTGGCACTCAAGGCATCAGCAGCCAGCCCTGCTTTGGCCAGTGCCCAATCTGCCAATACCCGGTCATAGTCATCACCACCCAAGGCTGAATCACCGCCCGTGGCCACGACTTCAAACACGCCCTCGGTCAGGCGCAGGATGGAAATATCAAACGTGCCACCACCCAGGTCATAAATCGCGAACACCCCCTGGCTGGCGTTGTCCAGACCGTACGCAATGGCGGCTGCGGTGGGTTCGTTGATCAAGCGCAGCACATTCAGGCCCGCCAGTTGCGCAGCATCTTTGGTGGCCTGGCGCTGGGCATCGTCGAAATAAGCCGGAACGGTGATCACTGCGCCGTAAATATCGTCGTTAAACGTGTCTTCGGCCCGAAAGCGCAGCGTTGCCAAAATCTCGGCACTGACTTCAACCGGGCTTTTCTCACCTGCCACCGTTTGAAGTGTCACCATGCCGGGTTTGTCGATCAACTGGTAAGGCAATTGCGCGCGGCTGCCAATGTCGTCGATGCCCCGGCCCATCAGCCGCTTGACAGACGAAATGGTGTTGGCCGGGTCATCGACTTGGGCTGCCAGGGCAGCGTAGCCAATTTGCCGCTTGTCACCCTCCATGTAGCGCACCACACTGGGCAAAATCACCCGACCTTCGTCGTCGGGCAGGCATTCAGACACGCCGTTGCGCACACTGGCAACAAGAGAATGAGTGGTACCCAGGTCAATGCCGATGGCGATGCGCCTTTCGTGCGGGTTAGGCGCTTGGCCGGGTTCGGAGATTTGCAGAAGTGCCATGTCGCTTGGAAATCAGAAAGTTGACTATTGTTGCAGTTGATCTGAGCGCGCATCTACCTCAGCGGCAAAACGCTCAACAAACATCAGGGCTCTGATGTTCTCAACAGCCAATTTGTAGTTGTTTTCAGTGTCTATTAGATGCTCTAATTTCAGGAGCTGCTCACGCTCGTATTCATTGGCTTGAAGCGCTATTTGATGCATATTTCCAGCCGTTTTTGCATCGTCCAGGGCTTCGCGCCATTCGATTTGCTGCATCAAAAAGCTGGCGGGCATGGCGGTGTTGTTTTCGGCGTTGACAGGCACGCCACTCAACTCACACAGATAGCTGGCGCGTTTGAGCGGATCTTTGAGCCGCTGGTAAGCCTCGTTGATGCGCACTGACCACTGCATGGCTATGCGCTGGGCAGCAGTGCCCTGGGCAGCGAATTTGTCGGGGTGCGCCTCTCGCTGGAGTTCTTTCCAGCGAGCGTCAATGGCAGAGCGGTCTTGTTTGAAAGTTTGCGCTAAACCAAAGAGCTCGAAATCATTGGCTTGCAGGTTCACACACGAAAGCTTTCACCGCAACCGCAGCGATCACGTTCGTTGGGATTCAAAAACTTGAAACCTTCATTCAAACCCTCGCGCACAAAATCAAGCTGCGTGCCATCAATGTAGGCCATGCTTTTAGGGTCAACCAGTACCTTGACGCCGTTGTCTTCAAACACCACATCTTCCGGGGCAATGTCGTCCGCGTATTCCAGCTTGTAGGCCAGGCCAGAACAACCTGTGGTCTTGACGCCCAAGCGCACGCCGACGCCCTTGCCGCGCTTGGTCATGTAGCGGGTCACGTGGCGGGCAGCCGCATCGGTCAAAGTTACAGACATTTGGGTTTTCTAGTTTTTACGCCGCAACAGCTTGGGCATGTTTTTGCTTGTAATCACTGACAGCCGCCTTGATAGCGTCTTCAGCCAGAATCGAGCAGTGGATTTTGACCGGTGGCAGTGCCAGTTCCTGGGCGATTTCGCTGTTCTTGATGCTCGCTGCCTGGTCCAGCGTTTTGCCCTTGACCCATTCAGTCACGAGCGAGCTGGAAGCAATCGCCGAGCCGCAGCCATAGGTTTTGAACCGCGCGTCTTCGATCACGCCCGTGGTTGGGTTGACCTTGATCTGCAACTTCATCACGTCGCCGCAAGCCGGGGCGCCGACCATGCCGGTGCCAATGCTGTCGTCGCCCTTTTCAAACGAGCCAACGTTGCGGGGATTTTCATAGTGGTCGACTACTTTTTCTGAATAAGCCATGATTGTTTACCTTTAAATATCGTGTGGATAAAACTAATGCGCTGCCCACTGAATCGTTGACAGGTCAATACCCTCTTTGAACATGTCCCACAAGGGTGACAGTTCACGCAACTTGGCGACGTTTTCCTTGATCGTGGCAACGGCGTAGTCAATTTCTTCTTCGGTGGTCCAGCGGCCCATCGTCATGCGCAGACTGCTGTGCGCCAGCTCGTCGCTGCGACCCAAGGCGCGCAACACGTAGCTGGGTTCAAGTGATGCAGATGTGCAAGCAGAGCCGCTCGACACGGCCAGCCCCTTGATCCCCATGATCAGCGACTCGCCTTCGACATAGTTAAAGCTCATGTTCAGGTTATGCGGCACGCGCTTTTCGGCGTGGCCGTTCAGAAACACTTCTTCAACGTCTTTCAAACCATTCAACATGCGCTGTTGCAGGCCGCGAATGCGTTTGTTTTCTTCATGCATTTCCAGCTTGGCGATGCGGTAAGCCTCGCCCATACCCACGCACTGATGCGTCGGCAGCGTACCAGAGCGCATGCCTCGCTCGTGACCACCGCCGTGCATTTGCGCCTCGAGCCGAATGCGCGGTTTGCGTCGCACGTACAGTGCGCCAATACCTTTTGGACCATAGGTTTTGTGCGAGGTCAAACTCATCAAATCAATGGGCAGTGCGGTCAGGTCAATGTCCACACGACCGGTGGCCTGCGCGGCGTCGGTGTGAAAAATCACGCCTTTTTCGCGGCACAAGTTTCCGATGGCAACGACGTCCTGGATCACGCCAATTTCGTTGTTCACAAACATGACGCTGACCAAAATAGTGTCTGGCC
>JANMIH010000465.1:0-5011 GCA_031375685.1 Polaromonas sp.
TCCAACTGGGTCAGCCACACCGTGCCCAGGTCGGCCCGTAGCTGAATCTGGCTCTTGCCGTCGTCGGTGGTGTAGAAAATGAGCTGGGTCATGTGATCGTTTCATTCATAAATGCAGGATGACTGAATAAGAAGTCCATAACGCCCGCTAGGTTTTGTTTTACATCCACGTCCAAAATATGAACAACGCACAAACCCAAGCCCCTTAAGAATGCGTCACGCTGATCGTCGTATTCCGCCTTGTCATCATGGCTGCTTCCATCAACTTCGAGCACTGCTTGCTTTTCGGCACAATAAAAATCAACGATGTAATTGCCGATGATTTTTTGACGATCAAAGTCAAAGCTTTTGAATTGCCCTTTTTTCAATTGATTCCAAAGCAATACTTCCGACAAATTGCCCGCCTTGCGCAAGGCTTTAGCACGTTCTTTTAATGCCGGGTTAAATGGGAGCGACACATAATTTTTGGTAAACCGCGTCCCATTCCCCTCCGCTGGAGGGGTACGCCGCAGGCGGGGGGTGCTATTCCCCTCCTCTGGAGGGGTACGCCGCAGGCGGGGGGTGGTTGCATTCTGGTCTTGTTGTGCCATATAACCACCCCGTCAGGCTTCGCCTGCCACCCCTCCAACGGAGGGGAATAACTGCTGCATCAGCCCTTTCTTGTGGGTCTTGAGGGTTTCGAGTTCTTGGGCGGCGGCGGTGATGAGGTTGTCGAGTAGAAACAAGAAACTGGCGATTCCTTGTTGCTCTGGCGGTCTTGGAATTGATACTGCGGTATTTTTTATCGTTCCAAGTGACAAGTTTTTAATCGTAGACCCTGTTAGTTCAGCATTGAAAACACTCTGAACGCTGTCTGTTTGAAGTAGGTAATAGATAAAAACACTGTCTGCCAAATCAATATCGACGTTAATAAAACAAGCGCTTTTGCCTAGAACTACATGTTCATTTCTAAAGAGGGCTAAATTTCCAATCGTTCCATTTATTGACATCAATATCGTATTGGCATTCAATGGTTTTCTGTGCTTGTTGAACTCATGGAGGCTGACTCGCTTCGTTTTTTCATCAACTAAAACTCTGCCATTTACGAGATTGTTGCCATTGATAAAGGGATACTCCCCGTTTTCGTCATAAACCGGTGTTGTATGAATTCCGTCGGAGATTTTGTTTGTCAACCGATTTAGTTGGCTTTCTTTCCACACTCCCGCATCCCGAAACTCAGGAAACCGCAGACGCGGTTGGGTTTCGCCTTCGCGGGGGAAGAGTTGCTGCATCAGCCCTTTTTTATGGGTCTTGAGCGCGTCCACTTTGCGGGCTTGCACGGCGATCAGTTCGTCCAAGCAACTCAGGCAATCGGCGATTTTTTGTTGTTCGGCTGGAAACGACGTAGTTAAACCAACTTCTTTTAAATCATCGCTGTTGATCGCGTCAAATGTTCCACCTTGGGAAATATTCACCCAGCGAGGTTCGTACGATAGTAACCATTGATAAAGAAATTCTTGGGAGTCAGGTTTCCGAGAGTGAATCGCAGCGATCCCGCGCCCTATACAAGCATGATGAATGGATTTAGCTATGCTGCCCACCGGGGCACGCACGCTCATCAGAATGTCACCAACTTGGCATTCCTTCGTAATCTCAGACGTAAATATTCGTGGAGCCGATAGCCTATTTTTAATGTCAGCATTGCCTTGAAGCAACGGCAGGCCATCATGGTTTTCGTTATAGAACTCGGATTTTGGCGAGGAACCCATAACCACCGTTGCAACATTGGATAGCGTTTTCTCCTCCCACTCTCCCGTCCCCCGAAACTCCGGAAACCGCAGCTTGGGCACCACTGCCCTTTTGTCATTCATCGCCCGCCTCCTCATGCCGCGCCAGCAGTTCATGCATCTTGGCTGCAATCAACTTCTTATCAGGCAATTGCAACTGGTATTGCGCTACCAGGACACGTGGTAAAACTCTCGCCAGTGGTGAGAGTTTTATAAAGTGGCAATGCTCGGGTGGGCATGTCATGTCAATAAGCTCCGGCCTTTATCAGTCAGACGGTATTTCTGCAATCGGCTGTTGGGTTTGTCGGGGATGGTGGGCTCAATCAGCTCCGCTGCCAAAGCGGGTTGAAGGTAGGTTTTGCGAAAGTGCTCGCGGTCTGCAAAACCCAGAAAAGCTTGCAGGGTTTGGCGTGGGTGCTCCCCAGTCATGGCACGCAGCAGTTGCTCAACTTGCGGGGTGACTTGCGGGGTGACTTGCGGGGTGACTTGTTCGATCACTGGGGCCACTTCCTCATGCACCGCCCGGCTGGCTGCAAAGGTGATGCGCAAGAAGTTCTCAGTAAAGCGAAAACACTCTGGCCCATAAAACTCGGTGATGCGGGGCAGGCCAGAGCCCAGGTGTTCCACCATTTCCAGGTCTTTGAAGACGCGCATCAGCTCTTTGTTGCGGGGGATGGAGTAGCCCTCAAAGAACTCGGCCTGGGTCAGCCCTTCGGGCAGAGCGCAGGCGGAGGTGATTTCGATGCGGTCGGCAAAGATTTCAAACTTGGGCGGCACTTCGCGGGTGTAGTCGTTGTGGACGATGGCGTTGATCACCGCCTCACGCAAGGCCACGGGGTTCCACAGGCGCACGTCGATGCGCTCTTTGGCGGTGATGGTGCTGGCTGTTTTGTTTTCTAGGTCCAGCTTGTCGAGCACGGCTTTGGTGGCTTTGATGAGGGAGCAGTAGCCGTATTCGTTGCTTTCGATGAGGTGCACACGGTCTTTGCCTCGGTATTTGGCCACTTTGATGGACATGCCGTTTTCGTCGGCCAGCAGGTAGGCAGCGTAGTTGAGCGCGCCGTCTTCGGTGGTCAGCTCTAGGTTGGTTTTGAACTGCCTGCCCAGCGGTTTGCGGTTTTCTTCGTAGTAAATGCGCAGTTGCTCAAAGCTCAAGGCTTGGCGGTGGGCTTTGATTTTGCCTATGGAGTTGCGGGTGCGGCTGGCAAAGAGTTTGTCGATCATGGCCGCAGGCATGGGCTCTGCCGCTGTGCCGATGCGGATGAAGCAGCCTTTTTCGCTAAGGCCGTACTTCTTTTTGGCGTAGGGCTTTTCGCTGCCGCTGGCGACGATGATTTTGATGCAGTGCCCCCCCGGCGGGGTTTCTTCCTCCACCAGATCAAACAGGCCCATGGCCGACGGAGCGATGTTGTGCTTGATGCGGTCTTTAACCTTGAGCATGTCGCCATCCACATCGGTCACGCCCACACGCTTGCCTGTTTTGTCGATACCCAGGTAGATAAACCCGCCTTCGGGGGTGTTGAGAAAGGCGATGACTTCCTTCTCAAGGTCCAGGTCGGGCGTTAGCTCGCGCTTGTATTCGATGCGGTGGGTTTCGGTCATGCCATTACTGCTCATACGCACTCAGCCCAGAAATCTCACGCCCTTAAGCGCGCTTGGTCAGCAGCGGCACCAGCTCTTTCATCAGAGCCGTTTCTGCCTGGGCGCGGGCTTTCCAGCCCAAGTCCAACGGTGCCATGAGGTCGCTCAAGGTTTCACCATCGAAAATCATGCGCTGCAAGATGCCATCCACAAAGGTTTGCAGAGCAGCGGGGGCCAGTTGGTGGCGGGTTGCAATGGCGGCCAACTCCGTGCTGTCTTTTTCTTTCTTGAACCGGTTGTAGCCCTCGCGGATGGCGGTCTCGCTCAGGCCCTCGCCTGCCTTCAAGGTATTGATATAAGCAGAGATGTCATCGCGCTCGTTCATGAACTTCGCATCGGCCAGGATCAAGCCGATCAGCTCATCCTTGGTCATCTTCTGTTTGCCGGTGCCCTGTGAGTAACGGGACATGAGGCCCATGATGTAGTCGTAGTCGATCACCGCGCAGGCAAAGAGCACAAATTCAAAGTCGAGCTGGTTCACATCGGCTGCGTCATCGCCTTTCGCATCACCACCTTTGTCTTGCTGAGACTGCTGTTGCTTGAGGCGCTGGGCGGTTTCCAGGTACGCGCCGCGAAAGCCTTGCAGGTTTTCCGCAGGCAAGATGTGTTCAATGGCGACGGCGTTGTCTTCGGTCAAGTCTGTGTATTGGTCGAGCTGGGTTTTGAGGCGCTGCACTTCTTTGAAGTTTTTAATGAAGGCAGCGCGTGCGTCGTCGCCCTTTAGGCTGTGCACAGCGTCAGGCGTGCAGGCCAGCCCCTGGCTTTGCATGAAGTCGGCCAGAACTGTGACGGCTGCGTCCAGTTTTTCGATGACGACTGGCGCCTTATCCACCAGCCAGATCGCTCTAGCCTCTTCGCCCGATTTCTCGCCAGAGAACAGTGCAATAGCTGCGTCCACATTGGCTTGCTGCTGGCGAAAGTCCAAAATGTTGCCGTAGGGCTTGGTGCCGTTGAGCACGCGGTTGGTGCGCGAGAAAGCCTGTATCAAGCCGTGGTACTTGAGGTTTTTGTCAACATACAAGGTGTTGAGGTACTTGCTGTCAAAGCCGGTAAGCAGCATGTCCACCACGATGGTGATGTCGATCTTTTTGGCGGCCGGGTAGTCCGCATTGGGCCACTGCTGGTCTTTGATGCGCTTTTGCACGTCCTGGTAGTACAGGTCGAACTCGTTGATGCTGTGGTTGATGCTGTGGTTGGTGCCGTAGCGGGCGTTGTAGCTGGCAAGGATAGTTTTGAGGGCGGCCTTTTTGCCCTCGGGGTCTTGCTGGTTGTTTTCTCTTTCCGTTGGCAGGTCTTGCTGCAATTGCTTTACATCGGCGTCGCCATCGGCAGGGGGAGAGAACACGCAGGCGATGTTCAGCGGTACAAACTCAGGGGACGCCTCACGCTTACGGTTTTGTAATTCTTCAAAAAGGCGGTGGTATTCGATGGCGTCATTGATGCTGGCGGTAGCCAGAATGGCGTTGAAGCGACGGCTGGCGGTGGCGGTGTCGTGCTTTGCCAAAATGGCCTCAATTACCGCGCGTTTGGCCAGCGCCTCGCCTTGCTTGGGTGGGTTCTTCCCCTCTGGCTTGAAGTAGTCCACATGGAAGCGCAGCACATTGG
>JANMIH010000497.1:0-2760 GCA_031375685.1 Polaromonas sp.
GCGTACGTCAGGTAGCTCAAAGCTCACCCCTCACCGAATTTCTAGCACGCCCCAGCGCCAGTTACGTGCAGCCGCCTGGCGCCCCGCGCGTGATGCCGTCAGTCAAGCGCGCAAACTGGCTGCGCTCCCTACTTCAAGCGCAGCGTAGCTTTTATGATGCGCAAATGACCCCAACACCTGCCTCCCCCAAGCTTCAAGACCTCTTTAGCGCCCAGTACGCTGCCAGCCGCCAGCACATTGAGGTGTCGCTGGACCTTCGGCGGCATCGGCTTTTGCGCATGAAGGCGCTGATAGACGACCACGGCGCGGCACTGGCGCAGGCTGTGCAAGCTGACTTTGGCGTGCGCAGCTTGCAACTGACGGAGATTGCCGATCTGTTTGTGCTGCGGTCGCTGTTGTCGCACACGCTCAAGGCTTTGCCCAACTGGATGAAGCCGCAAAAAGTCAGCACGCCCATTTACCTGCAGCCCGCCAGCGCTTATTTGCAACGCCAGCCGCTGGGCGTGGTGGGCGTGATCTCGCCATGGAACTACCCGGTGCAATTGGCTCTTGGGCCGATCATCACCGCGCTGGCTGCGGGCAACCGGGTGATGCTCAAGCCCAGTGAACTGACGCCCGCCACATCAGCCCTGATGGCTGAGCTGCTGGGCCAGGCGTTTTCGCCAGACGAGGTGTGTGTGGTGCTGGGTGATGGCAATCTGGCCGCTGAATTTTCAAGCCTGCCGTTTGACCATCTGTTTTTTACGGGTTCCACCGCCGTTGGCCGCATGGTGGCCAAGGCCGCCGCTGCCAACCTGACGCCCACCACGCTGGAGCTGGGCGGCAAGTCGCCATGCATCATTGACGCCAGTTGCGACCTGAACGCAGCCGCCATCAAAATCGCCCACGGCAAGCTGCTCAACGCGGGCCAGACCTGCATTGCACCTGACTATGTGCTGCTGCCCAAAGGCAAAGAAGACGCTTTTGGCCACGCGTTTGCCCAGGCGGTGGCCAAGCTTTTCCCGACGATTGCCGGCAACCCCGACTACGCCGCCATCATCAGCCCACGCCACCATGCTCGCCTGCAGGCCATGCTGGCGGCAGCAGAGCAGGGCGGTGCCAAGCTGCAAATCATCAACACGGGCGGTGAAGCAACCCAGCACCGGCAGATGTCACCCGTGCTGGCGTTTGACGTGCCCGCTGATGCCCAACTGCTGCAGGAAGAAATCTTTGGCCCCATCCTGCCTGTGCTGCCATACGACACCCTGGCCGATGCGATCAACTACATCAACGCCCGGCCGCGCCCGCTGGCGCTGTATTGGTTTGGCACTGACCACACTTCGCGTGACCAGGTGCTGGCCCAAACCGTCAGCGGCGGCGTGACGGTAAACGACACGCTGATGCACATCGCGCATGAGAACCTGCCTTTTGGCGGCATCGGCGAAAGCGGCTGGGGCAGCTACCACGGCGAGGCCGGGTTTTTAAGGCTGACGATGCAAAAGCCCGTGCTGGTGCAGTCGAAGTGGGCGCGCGGGGATTTGTTCTACCCACCGTATGGCAAACGCTTTGACCAGGTGATGGGGCTGCTCAAACGCTGGTTTTGAGCTGGTTTTAAGCGGGTTTTACCGCTTTTTTAGCCCTTTTCAGGGCTAAAAAGTGGCTCAAGCCCAATGGATACCGGCGCAAGAAGATCCTGAATATATAGCGGCTTTGATTTTTCTGAGCGTTTGCGCAAAGTTGTCGCGGGGTCTGATCCCGATTTACTCCGACCTACAGTTCTACATCCAACTAAAGTCAGCCAGCCAGGCAATCTGCCCCAAGTGCTTAGCTTTGTCAAAGTAGCGCCTATCAGCTGTCACCAGCACCGCGCCCTGAACAGACAACGCCACTGCGTGGTAGAGCGTGTCAAACAGGTGGTGGTCAAGCTGTCGAGCCAGTTCTATGGCTTTGGCGTAGGCCACCGTAGGCGCTGCCCAGGTGATGTTGAGCTGGGCCAAATTGTCAATGTATTGCTGTGCCCGGTCTGGCGCAAGACGTGACACCACGGCTGCTACTTCTGCCAAAAAATGGGGCGGCTGATAAAACTCCAGCGTGCCGCGTGTGCTGGCTTTCAATATCTCAAGGGCGGGTTCAATATCGTCTTCACGCAGTGCCCAGTCGCCTTCAGCAAACCATTTGGCAGCCACGCTGGCATCGACCACACAAATCATGGGCGACCTTCTTCGCGGGCTGCTCTGAACTCAGCTTCAGTAAAACGGGGCGCATTTGACCGATTGGCCAGAATGCGGTCTACGGCGTTGCAATGCAGTTTGCGGCGCTGTTCGCGCTCCACGGCGTCGCGCATCAAGTCTGCAATAACGGCGCTTTTGTTCTGCCCTTCAAACACCGTGTTGAATGCAATTTTGATGTCTTCAGGGACGCTGAAATTGACGGTAGACATAGCGAATCCTTGATTGTTGAAAATTTCAACAACATTGTGATGGGTATGGCTTCGTTAGTCAAATTGGCTGGAATTGCATCCAAATAGCCGTTAAGGCCTAAAACAGGTCATTTATACCCATAAAAATTCCCGTAGCCAAATCAATACGGGCGCAAGCAGCTCCTGAAAACAGAGCAATCAGTTAACTGATTTCAGAAAATCAACGATGCCTTCGACGCAAAGCTGCGGCTGGTCCCGCTGCGGCGAATGGCCGCAATTGGCCAGCCGGATTTGCTGGGCATGCGGCGCGGCCAGGGCTATCTCGTCGAGTTGCAGCATCGTGCCGTATTCGTCGCTCAGGC
>JANMIH010000520.1:0-20299 GCA_031375685.1 Polaromonas sp.
TTCGTGCACCCGTTTGACGACCCCGATGTGATTGCTGGCCAGGGCACGATCGCCATGGAAATGCTGCGCCAGCACCCTGGCCCGCTGCATGCGGTGTTTGTGGCAATTGGCGGCGGCGGGTTGATTTCAGGCGTGGCCAACTACATCAAGGCGGTACGGCCTGACATCAAAGTCATTGGCGTGCAGATGAATGACTCTGACGCGATGATGCAGTCGGTGGCCGCACACAAGCGCGTCACATTGCCGGATGTGGGTCTGTTTTCAGACGGCACAGCGGTCAAGCTGGTGGGGGAAGAAACGTACCGGATCAGCCGCGAGCTGGTGGACGAGTTCATGACGGTGGACACCGACGCGGTGTGCGCAGCGATTAAGGACGTGTTTGTCGACACCCGCAGCATTGTGGAGCCCGCAGGCGCGCTGGCTGTCGCAGCGATCAAGAAATACGTGGCGCTGCACAAGACCAGGGGCGAGACCTACGCCGCCATTTTGTGCGGCGCGAACATGAACTTTGACCGCCTGCGCTTTGTGGCTGAGCGGGCTGAAGTCGGTGAGGAGCGTGAAGCTCTGTTTGCGGTGACGATTCCTGAGGAGCGCGGCAGTTTCAGGCGCTTTTGTGAAGTGATCGGCACATTGCCGGGCGGGCCACGCAGCGTCACAGAGTTCAACTACCGCATCAGTGACAACGCCAAGGCGCATGTTTTTGTGGGGCTGACCACCTTCAAGGGCGAGAGCACAAAAATTGCGGCCAACTTCACCCGCCACGGCTTCAAGGCGCTTGATTTGACACATGACGACCTGGCCAAAGAGCACATCCGCCACATGGTGGGCGGGCACAGCGCGCTGTCAAAAGACGAGCGGTTGCTGCGCTTTATCTTCCCTGAACGGCCAGGCGCGTTGATGAAGTTTTTGGCCGCCATGCAGCCCGGCTGGAACATCAGCCTGTTCCACTACCGCAACCAGGGTGCAGACTTTGGCCGCATTCTGGTGGGCCTGCAAGTGCCCAAGGCGGACAACAAGGCGTTTAAAACTTTTCTGGACACTGTGGGCTACCCGCATGTGGAGGAAACCAGCAACCCGGCCTACCAGTTGTTTTTGCAAAGCTGACGAATGAATCAAACGAGCGCATCCGCCTGCCCGCGATGTGGCGCAGGCTTGCGTTGCGGGGCCGTCAGTGGTGACGCCACTTGCTGGTGCTTTGACATGCCGCGTGTGATAGCCATCCCCCCAACCGACCCTGAACAAAAAGCCAGTTGCCTGTGCCGCGACTGTCTTGAACAATTGATCGATGCCAATGACACAAAAAACCTTCCAGCCACCGCCGATTGAGGCCACAGCCCATGCAGCATTAGCCGCAAAGCTTCAGCACAAAATTGACCACAAGACCAAGCCTCTGGGCGCGCTGGGCCAGCTTGAAAACCTGGCACTGCAACTGGGCTTGATTCAACGCAGTGAAACGCTTGCATTCACACAGCCGCAGATGGTCGTGTTTGCGGCGGATCACGGTGTAGCCAGCGAGGGCGTATCAGCCTTTCCACAGGCCGTGACGATGCAGATGGTGGCCAACATGCTGGCTGGCGGCGCGGCCATCAATGTGCTGGCGCGCCAGCATGGCTTTGCGCTGCATGTGGTGGATGCGGGTGTGGCCAGTGACCTTGCTGACCACCCACAGCTCATCCAACGCAAAATTGCGCACGGCACGCATAACCTGGCCACTGGCCCGGCCATGACGGCGCACCAGCTCAACGCGGCGCTGCAAGCAGGCGCAGACGTGCTGGCCAGTCTGCCGGGCAACGTGGTGGCTTTTGGGGAGATGGGCATTGCCAACACGTCTCCTGCCGCGCTGCTGTTGCATCGCTTGGCAGGTGTGTCAATTGCGGACGCGACTGGCCGTGGCACGGGGCTGACCGACCCACAGTTGACGCACAAACAAGCGGTTTTAGCCAAAGCTGCCGCTTTGCATGCAGCCGCATTAAGACCGCTGGACGCGCTGGCAGCCCTGGGCGGGTTTGAAATTGCCATGATGACGGGCGCCATGCTGCAAGCCGCCAGTGAACGCCGGGTGATTTTGGTGGATGGCTTTATTGCGGGTAGCGCGGCGCTGGTGGCTTGTGCCGTCGCCCCAGCAGCCAAAGACTACATGGTGTTTTGCCACCGCTCGGCCGAGCGCGGTCACCACCTGATGCTGGATTACCTGCAGGCCAGGCCGCTGCTGGACCTGGACATGCGCCTGGGCGAAGGCACGGGCGCGCTGCTGGCCTGGCCGATGGTGCAGTCGGCGGCGCTGGTAATGAACGAGATGGCGAGTTTTGAGTCGGCTGGGGTCAGTGGAAAAGCCGGCTAGCCAGATGAACTTCATTCGTAATTACCTGCTGGCCGTACAATTTTTTACCCGCATTCCCATCACGGGGGCGCTGGCGAATTGGGTCGGCTTCAGCCCTGCCATGCTGCGCGCCAGCGCGGGGCACTTTCCCGGCGTGGGGGTGTTGGTGGGCGCAGTGGCGGCGGGTGTTTACGCTCTGCTGACCGTGCTGTTGCCAGACTCGGGCTACGCCCCGCTGGTCGCCGCCGTGCTGTCCACCGTTGTGACGGTGTGGCTCACAGGCGGCTTTCATGAAGACGGCCTGGCTGACGTGGCGGACGGTCTGGGCGGCAGCTATGACCGGGACCGGGCGCTGGAGATCATGAAAGACTCGCGTGTGGGTGCTTTTGGCGCAATGGCGTTGACGCTGGCACTGCTGGCCAAGGTGGCGCTGGTGGCATTGCTGGGCAGCCTGGATGCCGAACTCTTGACGATTTGCAGCGCAATTTTTGCTGCGCATGTGGTGTCGCGCACGCTGCCACTGCTGTTGATTTATTGGCTGCCGCATGTGGGCGATACAGCAGCGTCCAAGTCCAAGCCTTTGGCCGATCAGATCAGCTTAAGCAGTCTTTTGACCGCTTTTATATGGTGTTTTATAGCTCTATCCCTTATTTTATGGGTGCAAGCAGCTATTTATTTAATAGTAGGTTGCAGCTTTGCTGTGATTGCCCTGCTGTGGATGCACCGCTTTTTCAAGCGCCGTTTGCAAGGCTTTACCGGCGATTGCCTGGGGGCGACGCAGCAGGTGTGTGAAATCGCTTTTTACTTGGGTTTGGCCATCGCTTTATGACGCTCAGGCTTGTTCGCCATGCACAGCCTTTGATAGACAAAGGCATCTGCTACGGCCAATTGGATGTCAAAGCCGATCTGCTGGAAACCCAAAAATGCGCCGAAGAGCTCAAAAAAGTGCTCCCGACAGGCGCATATCTATTGACTTCAATGCTACAAAGATGTGAGCTGCTTGCGCGCGTATTGATTGGGCTGCGGCCTGATTTGATACATGGAAAAGATGCCCGGTTGCAAGAAATGCATTTCGGCCAGTGGGAAGGCCGCCCTTGGGCCGACATCGACCCAACCGCCCTCAGCGCCTGGACAGACGACTTTGCCAACTACCGCGCTGGCGGCACGGGCGAAAGCGTGACCCAGTTCATGACCCGCGTCGCCAGTGTGTTTGACGAACTCGACCCAAGCCACGACACGGTTTGGGTGACCCACGCAGGTGTGATTCGCGCGGCCACGCTGCTGGCACAAGGCATTCGGCACGTCAGCGATGCCAGCGATTGGCCTGCGGACGCACCAAGCTATGGACAATGGTGCAAACTGCCCCTACCAATGCGACCAACCTGAAGAAAACACCATGGCCACCAATCTTGACGGGCAACTTGTTGTTGCCATCTCCTCCCGGGCGCTGTTTGACTTTGAAGAAGAAAATCAGGTCTTTGAGCAGCAGGACGACAAGACCTACATGCAAATGCAGTTGCAGCGGGTGGAGCAACCGGCCAAGCCGGGCGTGGCGTTTTCGCTGGTTAAAAAGCTGCTGGCCTTTAACGCCGCCGAAATGCAAAGGGTAGAAGTGGTGATTTTGTCGCGCAACGACCCCGTGAGCGGCCTGCGCGTGATGCGCTCGGCGGAGCACTACAAACTGGCGATCAGCCGCTGCACCTTTACCCGGGGCGAAGCGCCCTGGCGCTACCTGCGCCCGCTCAATGCCAACCTGTTCTTGTCGGCCAAATCTGAGGACGTGCGCTCGGCCCTGGGCAATGGCTTTGCCGCCGCCACCGTGGCCACCCATTCGGCCAAAGCCCAAAGCAATTACCCCAGCGAGGTACGGATTGCCTTTGACGGTGACGCTGTGCTGTTTTCAGACCAGGCTGAAAAGGTGTTTCAAAAGGACGGCCTGGATGCGTTTCAAAAGCACGAGCGCAAGCACTCGGCCAAGCCGCTGCCACCAGGGCCTTTCATGCCACTGCTCAAAGCACTGCACGGCCTGCAACAAGCGGGAACACCGCACATGCGTATTCGCACCGCGCTGGTCACAGCGCGCAGCGCCCCGGCGCATGAACGCGCCATACGCACCCTGATGGACTGGAACATTGAGGTTGATGAAGCGATGTTTTTGGGCGGCCTGGCCAAGGGCGAGTTTTTGCGCGAGTTTGAACCAGATTTTTTCTTTGACGACCAGACCGGCCATGTTGATTCAGCGGCCCAGCATGTGCCTGCGGGGCACGTAGCCAGCGGCGTGGCCAATATCCCCAGCGGCGTGGCCAACCTTCTTGTGTGAGACCTGATTCATGACCACCCTTAAAAATTTCAGCGCATTTTTAAAACGGGTCTGGGCACTGTCCGCGCCCTACTTCAGGTCTGATGAGAAATGGAAGGCACGCGGTTTGCTGGCGGCGATAGTGCTGCTGAATCTGGCATCGGTGTACATGCTGGTGCTGCTGAATGACTGGAACCGCGTGTTTTACGATGCGCTGCAAAACAAGGATCAAGCCGTTTTTTGGGCGCAGCTGGGCCGCTTTACCTACCTGGCGTTTGCGCTCATCATCATCGCGGTTTACAAGTTTTACCTGACGCAGTTGCTGGAGGTGCGCTGGCGTGCCTGGATGACGGCGGATTATTTAAAGCGCTGGTTAGCTGACCACGCTTTTTACAGCCTGGAGCTGGCGCGCTTTTCTAGCAAGCCTGAAGCCACGTCAGACAACCCAGACCAGCGGATACAGGAAGACATCAATTTGTTCACCACTTACACGGTGTCGCTGAGCATGGGGTTGCTGAACGCGGTGGTCACGCTGGTCAGTTTTGTAGGTATTTTGTGGGGGCTATCGGGTAACTTTTCGTTTACTTTGGCGGGCAGCAGTTACAGCATTCCGGGCTTCATGGTGTGGATGGCGCTGCTGTATTGTTTGGCAGGCAGTTTGATCACGCACTTCATTGGTCGCCCGCAAATCAAACTCAACTTTGACCAGCAGCGCTACGAGGCCGACTTTCGACACCACATGGTGCGGGTGCGGGAGTACAGCGAATCGATTGCGCTGGACAAAGGCGAGCAGGTCGAGCGCAAGCACCTGGACACGCGCTTTTCAAGCGTCTTGTCCAACTACCTCAAGCTGATCAAAAAGCAGAAGAATCTGATCTGGTTCACCAGCTTTTTTGGCCAGGCGGCGATTATTTTCCCGTTTCTGGTGGCGGCCCCGCGTTTTTTCAGTGGCGCGATTCAGCTGGGTGAACTGATCCAGATTTCGTCAGCGTTTGGCCGGGTGCAAGACGCACTGAGCTGGTTTGTTGACAATTACGCCAGTTTGGCCGCCTGGCGCGCCACGACCGACCGTTTGACCAGTTTTGAAGACAATTTAATGGCTGTAGGCCAACAAATACGTGCGCAAGCAGCTACTGAATCAATAGCAAGTAAAGCAACTCTGGCAGATGCTGGTGTGCTGACGGCAAACGGTCTGGGCATTGCCCTGCCAAACGGGCAACCGTTGCTTGAGCAGGTCACGCTGTCAGCGGCGCCCGGCGACCTGGTGCTGCTCAATGGCCCGTCGGGCAGTGGCAAGTCAACGCTGTTTCGTACCTTTGCAGGTATTTGGCCATTTAAAAAAGGGCAAGCGCAGCTGCCTGATGGTGCGATGTTTATCCCGCAGCGGCCGTACTTTCCGGATGGGCGCTTGCGTGAGGCGCTGGCCTACCCGCAGCCTGCCAGCACGTACAGCGACGAGCAGCTCAAACAGGCTTTGACAGACGCGCTGCTGCCCAAGTTGTGCGAGCGGCTGGACGACAGCGATGCCTGGGGGCAAAAACTCTCAGGCGGTGAGCAGCAGCGGCTGGCCATTGCGCGGGTGTTGCTTAAAAAACCTCAGTGGATTTTTGCTGACGAAGCCACTGCGGCGCTGGACGAGGCGGCTGAGAAAACACTGTATGAAAGGTTGCGTGCACATCTCCAATCCGTCAAAGGGGGCATGGTGTCGATTGCGCACCGGCCCACGGTGGCAGCGTTTCACAACAGGCAGTGGGCGCTTGAGAAAATGCCCGAAGGCTCGCATGCGCTGTATCGGCTTGACCAGACGGCCCTGAAACCTGCTGACTTGAATGCCTGACGAACCCAAAAACCAACCGACCGCCGATGACCTGACAGCGCTGGCTCCGCTCAAAGTCGTCTCTTTTCGCATGCTGTGGGGCACCTGGCTCGTGGCCAACACCTGCATGTGGATGAGCGATGTGGCAGCCGCGTGGATGATGACATCGATGACCACCACGCCGCTGTGGGTGGCGCTGGTGCAAACCTCAGCCACGCTGCCAGTGTTTTTACTTGGCTTGCCCAGCGGCGCACTGGCTGACATTCTGGACCGCAGGCGCTACTTCATCATGACGCAGTTCTGGATAGCTGGCGTGGCCACGCTGTTGTGCATAGCGGTGATCTCGGGCGTCATGACACCCCCGTTGCTGCTGGCGCTGACGTTTGCCAACGGCGTGGGCCTGGCCATGCGCTGGCCTGTGTTTGCCGCCATCGTGCCCGAGCTGGTGCCGCGCGCCCAGTTGCCTGCGGCGCTGGCGTTAAACGGCATCAGCATGAACGCCTCGCGCATCATTGGGCCGCTGGTGGCGGGTGCATTGATTGCCAGCGCGGGTACTGAATATGTGTTTGTGCTCAACGCGGTGCTGTCAGTGATTTCAGGCTTCGTCATCATGCGCTGGCGGCGTGAGCACACCCCCAACCCGCTGGGCAGAGAGCGTTTGCTGGGTGCCATGCGGGTGGGCTTGCAATTTGTAGCGCAGTCCAGCCGCATGCGATCTGCCTTGGCGCAGGTGGCGCTGTTCTTTTTGCATTCCACCGCGTTACTGGCGCTGCTGCCGCTGATTGCACGCGGCTTGCCGGGCGGTGACGCAGGCACGTTCACCCTGCTGCTGGCCAGCATGGGCGCGGGCGCGATAGGTGCGGCATTTGCCATGCCGCGCCTGCGGCAAATGATGCCGCGTGACACGCTGGTACTGCGCGCAACACTGTTGCAATCTGTCGCCACAGCGGTGATGGCGGTGGCGCCCAATGTGTGGGTGGCGGTGCTGGCGATGCTGGTCAACGGCATGGCGTGGATCACCTGCGCCAATTCGCTCAGTGTGTCAGCTCAGTTGGCGCTGCCTGACTGGGTGCGGGCGCGCGGCATGTCGATGTACCAGATGGCCATCATGGGCGGCAGTGCGCTGGGTGCGGCATTGTGGGGGCAAATAGCGACGGTGAGCGCCGTGCCTGTGGCCCTGGACGTGGCCGCCGTCAGTGGCTTGCTGTGCATGTTTTTGGTGCAGCGCACCCTGCGCGACACCAGCCTGGAAGAAGACCTGACACCGTCGCGCGAATTCAAGGCACCCACTGCTGACGAGCCGCCCGGTGATGGCCATGTCGTGGTCACGATTGGGTATGTGATTGACCCCCTGCGGGCAGACGACTTCAGGGCGCTGATGCAGGAGAGCCGACGCAGTCGGTTACGACAAGGCGCTTTGGGTTGGGATCTGCTGCGCGACATGGGCAAGCCCGGCCACTACATTGAGCAGATCATCGACGACTCCTGGACAGAACACCTGCGCCGCTTTGACCGCGTCACCGCCAGCGACGTGGCGCTGCGGGAACGCAAGCTGGCGTTTCACATCGGTGATGAACCACCCGTCGTGACGCGGTGTGTTGTCGATTCAGGCTCAAAGGCTTGATTAAAGGTTTATCCCGCGTACTTGGCATATCCCCGCGCCCGCAGCTCACACGCCGGGCAAGTGCCGCAACCGTAACCCCAGGCATGGCGATGCGCCCTGTCGCCCATGTAGCAGGTATGGGTATGCTCCACAATCAAATCAACCAGCGCCTGCCCCCCGAGCGAATGCGCAAGCGCCCAGGTGTCGGCCTTGTCAATCCACATCAGCGGGGTTTCGATTAAAAAGCGTTTGTCCATGCCCAGCGACAGCGCCAGTTGCATGGCCTTGATGGTGTCGTCGCGGCAGTCCGGGTAGCCTGAAAAGTCGGTCTCGCACACGCCAGTGACAAGCACTTGCAAATCACGGCGATACGCCAGTGCCGCAGCCAGGGTTAAAAACAGCAGGTTGCGACCGGGCACAAAGGTGTTGGGCAAGCCTGAGCTTTCCATTTTGAAAGCCACGTCGCGTGTCAGTGAGGTGTCACTGACCTGGCCCAACACGGCTAAATCGAGCAAGTGGTCTTCACCCAGTCTGGAGGCCCACTGCGGGAACTGCGCCTTGATTTCACGCAGCACATTCAGCCGCGCATCCAGTTCCACAATGTGCCGCTGGCCGTAGTCAAAGGCCACGGTTTCGACCCGCTCGTATTTGGACAGGGCTTGCGCCAGGCAGGTGGTGGAGTCTTGACCGCCTGAGAACAGGACAAGCGCGGTTTTGTGAATGGCGTCTGTAGGCATGCCCTGATTGTCTTATTTTTCAGGCCACCGCAACGCGCCAGGCAAGTGTTTTGACCCGTGCCTGTGCGGCGCGCCTGCTTGCGTTGGATGGATCAAAGTGCGTCTAGCGCCAGAGGTGGCTCCACGGCATCACGACCAAGATTAGCCAAGGTGTTGACAATGTGGGCCACTTCACTTTGGTTCACGCCCACCAGTTGCCCAGTGTCCACCACACCAAACACAAGACTGCCGCCATTCGCATGGTGGGCGAAAGCCATCAAATGCTCAGCCTGTCTGTCTTTATGGGCTGAAAGGCTCGCCTTCCAGTCCAACTCGTTGACCTCGTGCGGTACGGGGTCAAGACTTTGCCCTAGACAATTAGGCACTGTCGCGATCCAGTATTTTTCTGCCATGCGATAGTAACTTTTTGATTTATATGGTTTTTTTCACGTTTTCCGGATTCGCGCGTGATAAAACTCGGGTCCGCAAGGATGTTTAAAAGTGCCAACGGGGGTATTTCGAACTGTCGGCCAAGCACGTGACTAACGCTTCGCGGCTTTCATGGCATCAACTACTTTGCAGGTTTCTACGCTAACGGTCGTGACTCGCATCAGCAGATCAATCACTTTTTCTTTGTAATCAGCAAAGCGGTAGGTGTCAAATTTTTCGCGAATGGTGGGGTCTTTTGGCTTTTTTTCTTTGTACTGGTCAAGTACCCAGTCAATGGCGCAGCGGTTACCCAATTTGTAGTGCCACGCCTGCGCAGGGATGCCGCGCAACGTAGTCTCACTGTCCAATTCAATCGTGCCTGCCGCCATGTCTGAGCGCAGCAGCGGCTTTGGGCTCAAGCCAGCAGCGCGAACCTTGGCATCAGGTTCGTCCGTGCGGCTCAAAGTGAAGGGCGCCACCGTTTCATACCCAATGTGCAGCGCCATCAGCACCTCACCCCATGCAGCCCAGCGCCAAAAGTCGGCGTAAAAAGGGATGCGCGGAAACTCGCGTTTGAGGTTTTGCGCGTACTTGTCGCGGTATACCGGGTCATGTAGTACGGCGTAGCAATAATGGAAGATTTGCTCTTTGCTGATGGTTGGTTTTTTTGTTGGAGGCGCTTCGCCGAATTTGTACAAGGTCGATTCAGGCCAAGCCGCCAGGATGGGTTTATCAGTTGCTGCACCGTAGTGGTTTAAGAATTCGCTGTGTGCCCAGTCAGTGATGTTGTCGTGACGGTTACCGGTTTCGTCGTAGACATAGCAGGGCAGAGTTTGAGTTCCACCATATAAACCATTGAGATCCGGTAACACGTTGGTGGCTAGCGCATCCCAGTAGACCCCATTGGCACCATTAAAAAAGATGGCCCGGTTGGCCCATTCGCCTTCAACAGGAAAAACCTGATTTTGTTGGTAAATGCGATGGGTAATGCCTTTTTCGTAATAGGTATGCAGTTTTGTAAAAGGTCGATAAAGTCCCACTCGAACATGAGTTTCGTCGAACTTAAAACATGTCCCGCGTTTCAGATGATTTTCAAGCTCTTCTGTCCATTTAATGGTTCGAGATACAAAATTTCGCAGCGTGTCTTTACGATTTTGAGATGTCCCTTGATTAGATGCCTTCCAGCGAACTTGTTCGCTTTCGAAAACTTGGCAAAAAAAATTTACTTTTTGTTTTAAGTTCTGGCGATCAAAGTCGTAAACCCATTCATCTCGGTTGGTAGCCACCCCCAGAGAAAACAGCTTAAAAATCGCCCGCTCCCCAGCCGCCGTCTTCGCCGCTTTAGTTTCCTTACTCGCCAGCGGCAGCAGCGTCTCAAAATCGTTGTTCGTCAAATTCACCCAGTTGCCGGTCTTGTCCGGCTGTACCTCGTCAAAGTCAAGGCCGCGCATCGGGTGGCTGCCTAAAAAGCTCAGCTTTTCTTCGGCTGTCTCCATCTCGGGTCTGCGCACGTAATGCACGCGCGCTGGCCTTTTGTCTTTGCTGCTTTTTGTAGCGCCCGTGCCCGTGCGCTTGACCATGAAACTGATGGCCACGCCCGTCTGGATGCCAAAGACGTTGTGCTTGGTGCCGCTGAGCTTGGGGTTGGCGCGCACGTCGCCGCCCAAGTCCACCACATAAATGTCGGCAAACTCTTGCGCCACGGTTTTGCGAAAACCGTCAAAGGTGCGGCTCTCAATAAAGCTGCGGTTGGTGACGAAGGCCAAGATGCCGTTTTCGTCCAGCCTGTCACTGGCCCAACGGAAAAATCGGGCGTACATGTCGTACAGCTTGGTTTTTTGCGCCGTGCTTTCTGCAATGTAGGTCTGCTTGATGCGGGCGTCGATGCTGGGGTAGACCCGGTTCTTGTTGTTATCGTTTTCATTCGCCTGATTGGCGTTGTAGGGCGGGTTGCCAATCACCACGCTGATGCGGCGGCTGTTCTGGCGCTTGATGCGGGCAACGTTTTCTTCACTCACGCTGCCAAAAATATCGGCGGTGGCACCCTTGGCTGCCGTGTGCAGCCCCACGTTGTCCAGCGTGTCGACAAAGCAGAGATTCACAAACTCTTCGTAGCCGCCAGTTAATGCGGCAAAGGTCGCCTCAATGTTCAGGTTGGCGACGTAATACGGCAGGATGGCGACTTCATTAGCATGCAGCTCATGGCGGTACTTGTGTTCCAGCTTTTTGGGCTGACCCCTAAAGTGCTCCAGCAGCTCACAAATGAAGGTACCTGTACCGGTGGCCGGGTCAAGAATATCGACGTCTTTGTCGATCAGGTTTTTGCCAAAGTGCTTCTCGCACAGCCAGTCTGCACCGTCAATCATGAAGCGAACAATCTCATTGGGTGTGTACACCACACCCAGTCGGTCAGCGGCCTTGGCGTTATAGACCTTGTAAAAGTTCTCGTAAATAACCTTCAAGAAGGTTTGCTTTTCACTGTGGCTGCCAATTTGCGCTGCGGCACTGCGAATGGCCGCGTAGTATGACTCCAGCCCTTTAAGCGTTTGCCGCTTCAGCGCGCCAGTAAAAAATGCGCCTTCAAGCGCATACAGCTCGCGAGCGACGTTGTTGTGCTGGTGAAAGTCTGAGTCGTCAAACACCTTTGAAAAAATCTCTTCAGTCAGGATGTGCTGAATCAGCATTTCCCTCACATCGGCATCGGTGAGTGATGGGTTGATAGCTTCTTGGGCATGAACCAAAAACTTTTCTTCGGCCTGCCGAAAGCTGGCGTTGGCCGTGTGCGCACTTTCGATCATCTGACGCAGCGCATCGAGGACAGCGGGCAAGTCGGCCTTGAACTGCTCGACAGCCGCGCGAAAGCTTGCGATTTCAATGCGCTCAAAGCTGAAGAAAAGTTTTAACAGATTGCTGAGCGCAGCGGTGTCAGTCATGTCACAACGTAGCACTTCGTTGCGGTTTTGCCAAAGTACGGCCACCGTGTCATCGCTGAAGATGATGTTGTCTTGCGGGTAGCCCTTTTTAAACTTTTTGACAACCTCTGCATCAAGGTCATCAGCAGCGTCTTTGGCCTCCCAGTAGCCCAGCGGCATGCGCAGTTCATGCAACAGCGCGCCATCTACAGCGATGTTGGTTTTGGTGGCAGTTTTGAGCGGATATTCTGCTAAAAAAATCAAGCCCTGCTGCTTGCCCCACGCTTTTAGCAAGTCCTTAAATGCTTCTCTGATGATGGTTTCGCGGGAGCTGCCGCTAACTCGCCGAATGATGTCAAGTTGCTTGAGGTAATCGTTGATCAGTAGTTGACTCATGTTGCGCCCGTGGATACCCAGTTTTAGGTGGCCATCTGGTTATCTAGTAATGGCCGAAGTCACTCACTCTACCGTAACTGACTTCGCCAAATTCCTAGGCTTGTCCACATCCGTCCCCCGCGCACAAGCCGTGTGATACGCCAGCAATTGCAGCGGCACCACATGCAGCATGGGGCTTAGCGCGCCGTAGTGCTCGGGCATGCGGATGACGTGCAGGCCTTCGCTGCTGACCAGTTTTGTGCCTGCATCTGCCAGCACGTAGAGCACGCCGCCGCGTGCGCGGACTTCTTGCAGGTTGCTTTTCAGCTTTTCCAGCAGGCTGTCGTTGGGTGCCACGGCCACCACGGGCATGGCGCTGGTCACCAGTGCCAGCGGGCCGTGTTTGAGCTCGCCTGCGGGGTATGCCTCGGCGTGGATGTAGCTGATTTCTTTGAGCTTTAGCGCGCCTTCTAGGGCGATGGGGTAGTGCAGGCCACGGCCTAAAAACAAAGCGTTTTCCATTTTTGCAAAGTCATCAGCCCAGGCAATGACTTGGGGTTCTAGCGCCAGCACGGCGGCCAGTGCTACCGGCAGGTGGCGCATGGCTTTGATGTGGGCGGCTTCTTGCGCCTCGCTCAAGCGGCCTTTGCTTTGAGCCAAAGCCAATGTCAGCAAAAACAAACCCGCCAATTGCGAGGTGAAAGCTTTGGTAGATGCCACGCCAATCTCAACCCCAGCACGTGTGACGTAAGCCAGCTTGCATTCACGCACCATGGCCGATGTGGCGACGTTACAGATGGTGAGGGTTTGCGAGAGCCCCAAGCTTTGGGCGTGGCGCAGTGCCGCCAGGGTGTCTGCGGTTTCACCGCTTTGGGTGATGGTGACAACCAGTGTGCGCGGGTTGGGTACGCTGGTGCGATAGCGGTATTCGCTGGCCACTTCGACCTGGCAGGAAATGCCCGCAATTTCTTCCAGCCAATACTTGGCGGTGCAGCCGCTGTAGTAGCTGGTGCCGCAGGCCAGGATCAACACCGAGTCGATGTCTTTGAACACGCTGTAAGCACCGTCGCCAAACAGTTCAGGCGTGATGCCCTCCACGCCTTCGAGCGTGTTGGCAATGGCGCTGGGTTGCTCAAAAATTTCTTTTTGCATGTAGTGGCGGTACGGGCCCAGCTCTGCCGCGCCGCTGTGGGCGACGACGGTTTTGACCTCACGCTGAACAGCTTTTTGCGCCTTGTCCAATAGCCAGTATTTGCCAAGCTGTATGTCAATCAAGTCGCCTTCTTCTAGGTACACGATCTGATCTGTCACGCCTGCCAGCGCCATGGCGTCGCTGGCCAAAAAGTTTTCCTGGTTGGCTTTGCCCACACCCAAAATCAGCGGCGAGCCAGCACGCGCGCCCACGACGCGGTGCGGCTCGTCTTTGCAGAAAGCGGCTATCGCATACGCGCCATGCAATTGGCCCACCGCGCTTTTGAGGGCTTCAAACAAATCACCGTCGTACAGGCTTTCGACCAGATGCACGATGACTTCGGTGTCGGTCTGGCTGTCAAAGACATAGCCTTTGGCTTGCAGCGCGGCGCGCAGTTCTTCGTGGTTTTCAATGATGCCGTTGTGCACCAGCGCGATCTTGCCGGGCCGGGTTGATGCGTCGCCCGTGCCGTGGCTGAAGTGCGGATGCGCGTTGTGAATGGCCGGTGCGCCGTGCGTGGCCCAGCGCGTGTGGGCGATACCGGTGGTGCCTTCAAGTTTTTCAGTGGTGACTTGTTCTTGCAGTTCAGCCACGCGCGATGTGCTGCGGGCACGTTTAAGGCCATCGGCATACACCGCCACGCCGCAAGAGTCATAGCCCCGGTATTCCAGCCGCTGCAAACCCTGTACCAGAACTGGGACGATATTGCGGCTTGATACCGCTGCAACAATGCCGCACATAAACCAACTCCTTGAAATTAAGTGGCTCGATGCTAATGGTTTCTCGTTTTTAATTTTGCTTAATTTCCGATTGTTTTTGGAATCTAATTTCTCGGTTTGATTAATTTATGCTTTTATTTCATTTATATTTATTAAATGGAACAAATAAACATCGACAGAACAGACATTCAGCTGCTTGACATGATGCAGTTCGACGCAACGCTGAGCAATCAGGCGCTGGCAGAACGGGCCCATATCTCCCCGCCCACCTGCCTGCGCCGCGTCAAGCGCCTGCGCGATGCCGGACTGATTGAACGCGAGGTGGCCATTCTCAACCCCGACAAACTGGCGCACATCAATGGCTACGGGCTGACCGCCATTGTTGAAATCACCCTGGATCGCCAAGGCGATGAACACCTGAGCATTTTCGAAAATCGAATCATTGAAGACTCTGCGGTGCAGCAGTGCTACCGCACCACACCCGGGCCAGACTTTGTATTAATCGTGCATGTGACCGACATGCCGGCTTACCTGCTACTCAGCCAGCGGCTTTTCACGGACGATGCAAATGTGCGCAATGTGAAGGCGTTTTTCAGTTTAAAACGCTCAAAATATCAGCCCAAAGTGCTCTTAGCCTAATAAATACGTGCACAAGCAGCTCCTGAATAAGTAGCGTTATTTTTGAGTCTTCAGAGGCCGCTTCCAGCTCGGCAGGCTGATCTGCTTGGCCCGCGCAACGTGCAAGCCACCCGGCTCGGTGCTTTTGGACAGCGTCGTGCCACCGCCGACTGTGCCGCCCGCACCTATCGTGATGGGGGCCACCAGCACGCAGTTGCTGCCAATATGAACGTCGTCGCCAATCACCGTGCGGTGCTTGTTGGCACCGTCGTAGTTGGCGGTGATGCTGCCTGCGCCGTAGTTGACGCGCTCGCCGACCGTGGCGTCGCCCAGGTAGGCCAGGTGGTTGGCCTTGGCACCTTTGGCCAGGGTCGAGTTTTTAACCTCCACAAAATTGCCGATGTGAACCTCTGCCCCCAGTTGCGCACCAGGCCGCAGGCGGGCAAAGGGGCCAACCAGTGCGCCCTCACCAACTTGTACGCCCAGCGTTTCGCCGTCGATATGGGTGAAGGGGTGAATCACGGCGTTGTTGGCAATGGTGCAATTGGCAATGACGCAGTTAGCGCCTACTCGCACGCCGTCGCCCAATGTCACAGCACCTTCAAACACGCAGCTCACGTCAATCTCCACGTCCTGGCCGCACGTCAATGTGCCGCGCACATCAAAACGGTTAGGGTCAGCCAGGCGCACGCCTTGCTCCATGAAGGTCATGGCACGCCGGCTTTGGTAGACGCGCTCCAGCTCGGCCAGGTGCACCGGGCTGTTCACACCTGCCACCTGGGCTGCATCAAAAATCTGGTGCGCCACCACCGCTACCCCGTCTGCCACAGCAAACTTCACGATGTCGGTCAGGTAATACTCGTTTTGGGCGTTTTTGTTGTCCAGCCGGGCCAGCCATTGGCGCAGCAAGGCGGTGGGTACGGCCATGATGCCGCTGTAAATTTCAGTGATTTTTCGCTCGGCTTCGCTGGCATCTTTGTGCTCGACGATGGCTCGTACCTGAGCAGTCGCTTCAGCTCCTGCCCGAACAATCCGCCCATAGCCCGTTGGGTCAGGCATGCAGAGGGTGAGCAGCGCCAGACGCTGGCCATCGCATTGGTCGATCAGCGCCTGCAGGGTGGCCACCTGGGTCAGCGGCACATCACCTGACAGCACCAGTGTGACCCCATCATCGGCCAGCAACGGCACAGCCTGCTGCACCGCATGGCCAGTGCCCAGTTGCGGCTCCTGACGTGCAAACTGCATGTCCAATTGAGTATTAAAAGTGCCTGTAGCGCCCTGAAACCGGGCGCAAGCAGCTTCTACTTCGATAGCGCCATGGCCTGTGATAATAACGACCCGGCGTGCTGATAACTGCGCTGCACAGTCAACCACATGGCCCAGCAGAGCGGTGCCGCCCAAGCGGTGCAATACTTTGGGCAACATGCTTTTCATCCGTGTGCCCTTGCCAGCGGCCATGATGACAACATCGATAGGGTTACCCGGCGTTTTATTAGCGAGAGCGGTCATGACATTTCCTGTAAATTTATCAAGGTTGGCCAGAATTATCAGCGTGCTGATGTTTGCACTGGCGTTGCAGGCTTGTAGCACTGTCAAGCTGGCTTACAACCAGGCGCCGACTTTGGCCTACCTGTATTTGAGCGGTTTCATCGACTTCAATGACACACAGGCTGCGCAGGTCAAGGCAGAATTGTCCAGCTTTCAGGCTTGGCACAGGCAAAGCCAGCTGCCAGCCTACATTGAATTGCTGCAAAAAGTACAGCAAAAACTCCCAGAAAACCTGACGGCCAACCAGGCTTGCGACGTGTTTGCCGAAGTACGGCAAAAGATACAGCGCATGTCAGACCAGGCAGAACCTGCGGCGGCAACCATGGTTGCGTTGCTGTCGCAAAACCAGCTTGAGGTCATGACTCGCAAGTTTGCCAAAAGCAACGCCACATGGCGCGAAGACTTCCTGGAGGGAAGCGCCAGCGAGGTGGCTCAAAAGCGGCAAAAAAGAGCCCTCAAGCGCAGCGAAATGCTCTACGGCAGCATCACCGAAAGCCAGCGTGCGTTGATTGCCCAGCAGCTTGAAAGATCCAGCTTCAAGGCATCGCAAAACTATGCAGAGCGTCAGCGCCGCCAAAAAGACACCCTGCAAACACTGACAAAAATCATCGCCAACCCAACGCCACCAGAGACCAGTCGTGCCGACATGCGCGGTTTACTGATGCGGTCTTTGAATTCACCAGACAAGGCTTACCGTGACTACGCTGAACAGTTAACGCAGGACAATTGCAGCAGTTTTGCCGAGCTGCACAACACCACCACGCCCGAGCAGCGTAAAAAAGCGGTCAGTGTGCTGGCTGCTTATGAGCAAGACTTCAAAACCCTGCTGGCGCAAAAATAGTCGCTGGTCTTTTGCCAGATCCGGCTTTAAGCCTGCAATGCGTTCCACATCTCCTTGTCACGCTCCGCTGTCCAGATGCGCGGGTTTTTAATGCCGCTGGCTTCGTCAAACGCGCGGCTCACATCAAACGGCAGGCAATGCTCATAAATAAACACATGGCCAAAAATGGGGTCCATGGTTTTGCGGGTGTGCGCCATGGCGGCTTTTAGATCCATTCCCTCGGCAGCGGCTTCTTTGCCCGCTTTGTACAGCGTTTCGACCCAGCGTTTGGTGTAGTCGAGTGCCTTGTTCACATTGGCCGCGCCCTTCATCGCCTTGCCCCGGCCGGGCACGATGGATTCAGCTTTCAAACTGCGCAGCGCCTCCAGCGTGGTGGGCCATTCTTCAAGCTGTGCGTCGCCGGTGTACACGCCGGCTTCATATTCGACCAAATCGCCTGAAAACAAAACTTTTTCATCTCCAACCCAGGCAATCGTGTCGCCCCGCGTGTGACCAGGGCCGGGGTGCCAGATCTGGACTTTGACGCCCCCTAAATCAAGCGTCAATTTTCCGGGCACTTCGCCCTGGGTTGGGTTGCCGCCGCCAATCACTATCGTCGGCCAGGTCAGGCCGGGCACGCTTTCAGCATTGCGAAACAGGGGCGGAAAGCGCTCCATCTCACTTTGCATGTCCTGCGCGCCGCGCTCGACAATCAGCTCATAGGTGCCCTGACTGGCGATGACTTCTGTAGCGCCCTCAGCAATGTAGGCGCTGGCACCCAGCACGCGCACCGCGTGGTAGTGGGTCAACAGCACGTACTTGATGGGCTTGTTGCTGACCGTGCGGATCCGCGCAGTCAGGTCTTGCGCCATGGCTGGTGTGGCGGTGGCGTCGCTGACCATGATGAATTTGTCACCGATGATGACGCCGGAATTCGGATCGCCCTCGGCTGTGTAGGCCCAGCAATGGGCGCTTAACTGCTCGAAGGTGATTTTTTTATCTTCCAGGTCGGCTTGGGAGGCGAAGGCTTTGGACATGGGGCTTCCTTATGGTTGCCCCGATGTTACCTAAGCGTCATCCGTAACAGACAGTTCATCACGGCTGGTTAATGGTGGTTAATGGTGGTTAATGCATGTTGCTGGACTGAAGCGCGAAACAACCACGCCGACCAGGCCTGCGGCCAACCCCTGGACCAGTCTGCCTAGCGCGTGACCTGCAAGATGCAGCGCAAGACCCAGGTCACGCAGCGGCTGTCGTACGGGAAGGCGCCCCAACTGTGGCGATCGGGATAATGTGGCGCGGCTCACGGCTGCATCGGGCTCCCAGCTGAAGTACACCGAGGCATTGACAGTATTTTCATGGCCTTGCATCACCACATGCTGGCCGGGCATCAGCCGCAGCTTGTCACCAGGGCCCAGAAAATGGTCACCCGCCAGAGCCGTGACGTCGTTTGCCGCATTGCCAAAAGTGACCCACACCTGCCCATGCGCAATCCGCAACTCGCCCGAGGCACGTGGGGCCAGGCTGATGGCGCAGCCAGCATTCATCTTGAAGCAGCCAACAGACTGAGCAGCCGTGCGCGAAGTCGCTTGCTGCGAGCAGATCAGGCTGGATGATTCAGCTAGGGTGTGATGGTTCAGGGTGTTCATGGCGGTCCTTCAAAATAGGCCCTTCAAATGTTGGGCACAGCTCAATGATCAAGCTATCAGGCTTTTCAGTCCAATGAAATTGCGCTACGCTATTGATTCTTAAAACGCATCAATCTGATTTTTACCGTCATGCTCAACAACCACGCCCATATCCGCTCGCGACCCATTGCTGCAGGCCAACTGCGTGCCTTTGAAGCGGTGGCAAGACACCTTAATTTTCGGGCTGCGGCTGAAGAGCTGGCGCTCACGCAGTCGGCTATCAGCCGGCAAATTCAGGCGCTTGAAGAAGACGTGGGCGTGGGCCTTTTTTTACGCCACACGCGGGCTGTCGAGCTGACCAGCGCTGGTGCGCAACTGCTGCGTGCTGCCGTGCCATCACTGGAACGCATCGACAGCGCGGTACGCATCATCCGGCAAAGCGCTGGGCGTAAAAGTGTGGCCATCAGCACCTGGGCTTCTTTTGCGTCGATGTGGCTGATTCCCCGGCTGGAAATGTTTCAGCGCGCACACCCCGATATCGATATCCGCATTGATGCCACCGATCAAACCGTTGACATGGAAACCACAGACGTTGACCTGGCCCTGCGCTACAGCGCGCCGGGCCATGTGCCCAGCCATGCCGTGCGGCTGTTTGGCGAGCAGCTCACGCCAGTGGCCAGCCCATGGCTGATCAAAAGTGGCACCCGGATTAAAAAACCCCTCGACCTGGCACAGCACGCGCTGGTTGAAGCCAGCGACGCCCACCGCACACAGCACATGGAATGGCTGACCTGGCAGCGCTGGTTTGAAGCGCAGGGCTTGAAAAAGTTTGCCCCCAAACGCTGGCTGTACTTCAATTACGCGCACCAGATCGCGCAGGCCGCTCTGACCGGGCAAGGCATTGCATTGGCCCGCATGCCGCTGGTGGCGGACAGCCTGGCTTGCGGCGATCTGATCGAACCTCTTCCCAACTTGCGGATTGATTCGCCGCTGGCCTACTGGCTGATCGTTGGCCCACGAAATGAAGCCCGGCCTGAGGTGGCGGCGTTTTGTGATTGGCTGAAAGCGCAGGCTCTGCTAACGCGCGAGGCGATTGGCGATGTACCGGATGCGGATACGGTGGATAACCTGGATTGAGCGCGGTCGAAGCAATCGATCAGTCAGTCAAGTCCTGAAAGGTAGCCGGAATATCACGGCTGCCATGCAAGACGCGAACCAGCGCGATATGGTCGTCTCGCTCTAAATAAAACACCATGTGAGGAAAGTGCTGACAAGGCCAAAATCGCAAACCGGGAATGTCAAGC
>JANMIH010000538.1:0-2273 GCA_031375685.1 Polaromonas sp.
GGCGTCCTTGTTCACCACCTTCTCAAGCGGCTGACCGAGCAACAGCTTTTTGATCGGCAGCTCCTGCTTTTTGCCTGACAGGGTGCGCGGGATTTCGGCGACGGCGAAAATGTCGTTGGGAACAAACCGGGGTGATAAAGCGGTTTTGATGGCGTTGTTGAGTTTGGCTTTCATGGCCTCGTCAAGCACCGCGCCAGAGCGCAGCACCACAAACAGCGGCATGTAGCTGTCACGGCCTAAATATTCCAGGTCCACCACCATCGAGTCCATCACCTCGGGCAATGCTTCAATCGCGCTGTACAGCTCGCTGGTGCCCATGCGCAGGCCGTGGCGGTTGATCGTCGCGTCGCTGCGGCCGTAAATGATGCAGCTGCCTGACGCGGTCACTTTGAGCCAGTCGCCATGCCGCCAGACGCCGGGGTACATGTCGAAGTAGCTGGAGATGTAGCGCACGTTGTTTTTGTCACCCCAAAAATACAAGGGCATCGACGGTATTGGCTGACTGCAGACCAGCTCGCCCACCTCACCCATGACTGGCTCGCCCGCTTCGTTCCAGCTTTCTACGGCACAGCCCAGCAGTCGGCATTGCATTTCGCCGGGTGTTTGTGGTAGCTCGCGGTTGCCGCCGATGAAAGCGCCTGCAAAATCAGTCCCGCCCGAGATGTTGCAAAACCACATGTCGGGTTTGCCCAGAGCTGCAAACTGGTCCGTGCCCCACTGCTGCGCTTCAACCGACAGCGGTGATCCAGTGGAGCCCAAAGCTCTGATATTTGACAAGTCACCACAGGCCGACAAGTCAACCCCCGCCTTCAGGCAGTTGGCAAAAAACGCGGCGCCTGCGCCGAAAAAGGTCACGCCGGTGTTGGCGGCAAAGCGCCAGAGCGTCGTCCAGTCCGGGGCTTCTTTGGTGCCACCGGGGTTGCCGTCAAAAAGCACGCAGGTGGTGCCGTTGAGCAAGCCGCTGATTTGTGCGTTCCACATCACCCAGCCGGTGGAGCTGTACCAGTGGTAGCGCTCACCGAACGAATTGGGGTGGTAGCTGCAACCAATGTCGTTGTGCAGCACTTTGAGCGCCAGCGCGACGATGACGGTGCCGCCGTGGCCGTGCACGATGGGCTTGGGCAGGCCTGTGGTGCCGCTGGAATAGACAATCCACAGCGGGTGGTCAAACGGCAGCCACATCGGCTCAAAAGAGACTATTTCAGTCTCATTTTTAGCATCATTAAGGGCTTTTGGCCAATGAATACGGGCGTAAGCAGCTCCTGAAACAATAGCGCTTGCATCCCCGTGAAGGATGACATGCTTGAGGCTGGGCAGCCCGGCGCAAAGCTCGTCAATCACGCTGGAGCGGTCCATCAGTTTGCCGCCGTAGGTCACGCTGCTGGTGGCAATCAGCACGGCGGGTTCAATCTGCTTGAAGCGGTCCAGGACGGCGGCGGTGCCCATGTCTGGCGCGCAAATGCTCCACACGCCGCCAATGCTGACGGTGGCTAAAAAGGCAACAATGGCCTCTGGGATGTTGGGCAGGTAGGCCGCCACGCGGTCGCCGGGCTGCACGCCTTGCGCTTTGAGGTGCAGCGCCAGTGCCGCGACCTGGTTTTTTAACGCGGGCCAGCTGATCTCACGTGCCGCCTGGCCATTGGCCAAACTGTTTTCGTTGTGGCTGATGATGGCTGGCAGCCCCGCTGCGTGCGCTGCATCGGCATGCCTGAACACCTGCGCCGCATAGTTGACCTGCGCCCCCACAAACCATTTGGCGGCAGGCATGCGGCCTTTAACCACAAAGGGGTGCGGGGTAGGCGACTGCAAGTCAAAGTAGTCCCAGATGCTTTGCCAAAAGGCGGGCAAATCGGTCACGGACCATTGGTGCAGTGCGGCGTAGTTGTCAAACTGCATGCCACGCTGGGACTGCAGCCACTGCTGGTACAGACGAATTTGGGAGATGTAAGGTGCGCTCATGACCGTCAGCTTAACCTGCGGTGGGCGCACCGTGGGCTGGCTTTGGCTACGGTTTTCCCCTAGAAACCGCCAGCCTTGCCGTTAAAGTCAGGGCTTGGCTTTTTCGCGCTCCAGCGCCGTCTTGGTTGCCAGCAACTCACGCTCCAGGTCAATGCGTTCGTCAATTTCGTGCTCTAGTACTTCGATTCAATAAAACATTTACGATTTAGCCATTTCAAAGTCAAATGCCTTCCATTGGAAGCGAACCGGGTGGGCATTCATTTCATCAATGCCTTTGAGAATGCGCTGCTTGAGCTCATCAAGCGATGAGACAC
>JANMIH010000540.1:0-8603 GCA_031375685.1 Polaromonas sp.
GGGCAACACTGGCACTCGATTCCACCGATGCGGCGGCGCGTCTGACCCAGCTCAGGATGCTGGTTTCATGACAGCCAAACTCTTTGGCCAGCTCGCTGGGCTTTCTGCCAGCGGCAACCAGTTCGACCATCTGCTGGCGAAACTGCGGTGAATAGGGCGGCTTGGGATTGCGGTTGTGACTCATCTGGACTCCTTCTTGGCTTAACGATAAGGTGTCCGTCAAATCGGGTCAACTCCACACAGCATTGCTGACAGGGGACAACAAATACTCCAGCACGGTCCTGCGTCCTTGATATATTTCTACCGCCACTTGCATACCTGCGCCAGCTTGCAGGCGTTGCCCAGCCCATCTTTTGCGCCTCTTGCGCCAGCTTGGCGAGCTGGCCCATGGCTTCGGTGCGCTCTATCAATAGCTGGCTGCGGAAGGTGCCAAACACAGTAAAACTGGATTTGAATACAATTTGATGCGAAATTGGTGTTTTGATGCGATGCAGCTTTTCATGCCGAGAGGAAACCATGCGGACAACTTTAGCCATAGATGAAGACGTTTTTAACATCGCCCGACAAAAAGCCCAACGGGAGCATGTGTCGATTGGTACTGCCGTGTCCGAGCTGATGCGGCTGGGCATCCGCAGCACGAAAATGCCCGCTGCACAGCGCCCGCCCACGCGCAGCAAATATGCCGTGCTGCCCGCGCGCCATGAAATCATCACCAGTGCGCATGTTTACAAGCTCATGGAACAAGAAGGCATCTGATGCAGCCAGACGTGCGCTACCTGCTGGATGTCAATGTGCTGGTCGCATTGCTGGACGAGGCACATGTCCACCATGCCGCGGCTCAAAATCTGGTGGCTCAACCCCATTTGAAAATTGCCACTTGCGCGCTGACTGAAAACGGTGTGCTGCGGGTTTTGAATCTACCGGGCTACAGCAGCTATGGGCCAGCAGGATTTGAGGCAGTACGGGCGCAGCTTGACCAGCTGTGCAAAGACATGGACCATGAATTTTGGCCCTGCGATGTCACGCTGAGAAGCGATTCAAAAATCGACTGGAGCCGGGTGATGGGCCACAACCAGATCACCGATGTGTACTTGCTGGCGTTGGCGGTTGCCCATGACGGCGCACTGGCTACGCTGGATCACCGCGTCGCGTTAAACACCGTTGAAGGCGCACAGGCGAGGCATTTGCACTTGCTTTAATGTAGCTTGGTGCGCTACACGCTACAATATAGTCAATGATCAAAAGCTTTCGGCACAAAGGCTTGCAGCGCTTTTTTGAGACGGGCAGCAAGTCCGGTATTCAGGCAGCTCATGCAGCAAAGTTGCGCCTTTTAACGGCCGCTCTTGACCAGGCGATCAAACCCGAAGATCTTTCTGCGCCAGCCTGGGCATTGCACCCCCTCAAAGGCGACTTAAAAGGACATTGGGCGTTAACCGTCAATGGCAACTGGCGCGTGGTTTTCGCTTTTGAAGGCGCAGATGCCGTACTGGTTGATTACCGCGACTATCACTAACGGGCCAAGAGGATTTAAATATGACTCGCATGCACAACCCGCCTCATCCCGGCGAAGTTCTCAGGGAGTATCTGGGTGATATCTCGGTCACCGAGGCAGCTCTCAAACTCGGTATCAATCGCGTGACCCTGTCGCGCGTGGTGACGGGCGCATCGGGCGTGTCTGCTGACATGGCCTACCGCTTGGCCGACGCTTTTGGCACCAGCCCTGAGCTATGGGCGGGCATGCAGTTGCAGTACGACTTGTACCAGGCGGGCAAAGTCAAGCGACCCAAAATTGAAAAATTGGCAGCCTGATTACTTGCCCAACTCAACGCGCATAGCATCCATCACAGCCTTGTAGTCCGGCTTGCCAAAGATGGCACTGCCCGCCACAAAGGTGTCTGCCCCCGCCGCCGCAACGCGGGCGATGTTGTCGGTTTTAATGCCGCCATCCACCTCCAGCCGGATGTCTTTGCCAGATGCGTCAATGCGCTGGCGAACGGCTTCGATCTTGCGCAGGGCGCTGTCGATAAAAGACTGGCCGCCAAAGCCGGGGTTGACGCTCATGATGAGAATCAGGTCAATGTCGTCAATCACCCAGTCCAGCACGTCGAGTGGCTCGGCCGGGTTAAACACCAAACCAGCCTTGCAGCCTTTGGCCTTGATGGCCTGAATGCTGCGGTGGACGTGGCCCGATGCGTCGGGGTGAAAGCTGATGAGGTCGGCGCCTGCGTCGGCAAAGGCGGCTGCCAGTGCATCCACCGGTTGCACCATCAGATGCACGTCAATCGGTACAAGGGTGCCGTCAGCGCGTTGGCAATGCGGCTTGAGCGCCTGGCAAATCATGGGGCCAAACGTGAGGTTGGGCACGTAATGGTTGTCCATCACGTCAAAGTGGATCCAGTCGGCGCCTGCCGCAATGACGGCTTTGACCTCGTCGCCCAGGTGGGCAAAGTCGGCGGACAAAATGGATGGGGCGATGCGATAGGTGCGGTTGGTTTGAAGCATTTGCAGATTGTCGCAGCATCAATACTGCGCGAAGTATTGCCTGACTCTGCGGGCGGTTAATATGGCTTTTAGATTTTTATACACGCCATGCCAGCATCCAAATACCAATTCAGTTGCGCCGTTGTGCCGCAATACATCCCGCAGCAATCGTCCCCTGACGACAGCGTTTACGGCTTTGCCTACACCGTGACCATCACCAACACCGGGCAAGTGACCGCGCAACTGATCTCGCGCCACTGGGAAATTGTGGACGCCAACGGCCATGTGGAAGAAGTCAAGGGCCTGGGCGTGGTGGGCCACCAGCCGCTGCTCAAGCCCGGTGAATCGTTTCAGTACAGCAGCGGCTCACGCCTGCGCACACCCACGGGTGCGATGCACGGCACCTACTTTTGTGTGGCTGAAGACGGCGAGCGTTTTGAGGCTTTGATACCGATGTTTGTTCTGGAGGCCAGCGACGGTACTGGCAGCAATGCGCCAACGGGCCGCACGCTGCATTAAATGAAGGACCTGCGCACACTGCTGGCAACGCTGGACCCCCAAGCCGACCTGGCGGCGCGGCATGTCTGGCTGATTGAATTGTTTGAATGGCTGCGCGGCGATGAAAGCGCTGTGGACGGCACGCTGGCGCGCCTGCAGACTTTTATGGACGCGGTGCATGCGCAGCCCGAGCTGGCGCAGCGCCTGAAAGCCTGGTGGCAAGTCTTGCTGCAAACGGTGGATGTCACCACGCTGCTGGCGGACTTTGGTTTTGCGCCGCGCACGGCATTTGTGAGCGAGCTGACCAACCGCCTGCGCCGCAAAATATTGCCGGGCACGCCCGAAACCATTGACGCCGCAGAGCTGTTTGCGCTGGTGGCGCCCACACGTTTTGATGCGCAGTGGCTGGCCGCGCTGCCGGATGCACAGATGGCGCAGTTAACGACGCTGCTGACGGACAACGCACAAACTGACACACTCATGTGGCACCACCACCTGATGGATGCGCTGGCGTATTGCACCGCGCAAATTCGCGCCACCGGCTTTGCACCCGAGCTGCGCCTGCGCATGGACCGGGCCAACGACGATGACCGGGCTTTTCACCCACTGTCCAGTGACCTGGCCGAGCTGCGGCAGATCTTTTTTGACCCTGCGCAGGGCGATGACGCACTGAAAGCCGCGATAGCCAAACTGCGCGCCCGGCTGGAGACTTGCCGCCAGGCCGTCAATGGTGTGTACACGCATTTGAATGACAACGGCATATCGGTGGGCATGGTGTTCATGCTGCGCCAGTTGCGTGAACGCATTGTGCGGGTGCGCGAGTTGCTGGACACGCTGACGGCCAGCAACACCGCTGCGGCTGCCATCAGGTTGCTGGCACGGCGCGCTGCGATTGGCCAGGACAGCAAAAGCATTGGCGCGCTGATCCGTGTCAACTCCACCATGCTGTCGGCCAAGATGGCAGAACGCAGCGCTGAAACCGGCGAGCACTACATCACCCGTGACCGGGCTGAATACAAGCAGATGCTGGGTAAGGCAATGGGTGGCGGCGCGGTGACAGCGCTGACCACGGGGCTGAAGTTTGCCGTGGTGGCCATGGGCTTGTCGGCTTTCTGGAATGGTTTTGCATCAGGCTTTGTGTATGCAGCCAGTTTTATATTGATTCAACTGCTGCACCTGACACTGGCTACAAAACAACCGGCCATGACAGCACCGGCCATGGCCGCCAAGCTCAGAGACATTGATTCTAGCCATGCAATTGAAGATTTTGTGGATGAGGTCACGCACCTGGTGCGCTCCCAAGTGGCGGCGGTGCTGGGCAATGTGTTCATGGTGGTGCCTGCGGTGTTACTGGTCAATGTGCTGATATGGCTGCTGTCGGGCCAGCCCATGATCAGCCAGCCACAGGCCCTGTATGTGCTGGGCAGTTTGAGCCTGCTGGGGCCCACCTTGCTCTGGGCGGCTTTTACCGGGCTGATTCTTTTTGCGTCCAGCATGGTGGCGGGCTGGTTTGAAAACTGGTTTGTACTGCACCGGCTTGACTCAGCCATTGCCCACAACCCGCGCTTTACCCGCGTGCTGGGCATGCAGCGCGCCGCACGCTGGTCACATTTCATGCGGGCCAATGTGTCGGGCTTTGCGTCGAACATTTCGCTCGGCTTCATGCTGGGTTTGATTCCCGCCTTCACCGGTTTTTTTGGCTTTGAGCTGGAGGCGCGCCACGTCACCTTGTCTGCCGGGCAGCTGGCCGCAGCAGGCGCGGCACTGGGTCTGGAGGCGTTCCGGCAGCCGCTGATCTGGTGGTGCATCGCCGCCATTCCGCTGATTGGCGCGCTGAATTTGTCGGTCAGTTTTTACTGCGCGTTTCGCCTGGCTTTGCAAGCGCACAACGTCAGCGGTGTTGACCGGCGCGCATCAGCCGCGCCATCTGGGCGCGCTGGCGCAGTCAGCCGGGCAGCTTTTTTGTGCCTGGCCACTGACGCTTTTTTAAGTTTTTTGCAGACCGTTACGATTTACACGCTGTTCTCCTACAGGCAATAGCGGTGATCGAAAGTACCCTCAGAAAAAACTGTGAGGGACGTTTTTGATTCAAGATTTTTTAAACATCTGGGCTGAATGGATCAAACCCTCCGCCGGTCTGGCCACAGTGCAATGGTCTGTGCTGCTGGCGCTGGCTGCGGCGGCTGGCCACCTGGTGCAACGCTACAGCGGCCTGCCCAAAGTCATTGGTTATTCAGTGGTGGGGGCGCTGGCGGGTTTTGCAGGCTTTACCGGCGCGGTGTGGCCACTGCAGGGTACTGGGCTATTTCTGCTGGAACTGGGCGTGGCGGTGGTGCTGTTTGAAGCAGGCGGGCGCATATCGCTGCGCTGGTTCAGGCACAACCCGATGGTGCTGGTGCAAAGCCTGCTGGAGTCAGGTTTGACGCTGTTCACGGTCTACTACGCCATGCAATACATGGGCGTGCGCGATGCCGTGGCGCAGCCGCTGGCCATGCTGGCCATGGCGGCGTCGCCTGCGGTGCTGTCAAGGGTGTTGATTGACACCCGGGCGTCTGGCCCGGTGAGTGAACGCGCGATGGTGCTGTCGACCCTGAGCACGCTGTACGCGCTGACCCTGTGCAGCGCCAGCGCAGGCCTGATGGCCAAGGGCGAACAGGTGTTGGGGCCGATCACCTTGACAGCCAGTTTTTACCCGGTGCTGGTCGTGCTGGGCCTGTCAGTGGTGGTGGCTGCGGTGCTGGCGCTGGTGCTGCGCATGGCGCTGCGGGTGATGAGCCCCACCAGTGAAAACACCGCCATCTTGCTGCTGGCCGTGATTGCGGCGGGCGCGGCGCTGGCGGCGCATTTTGGCGGGTCTGCAGCGTTGGCCGCGCTGCTGGGCGGCATGCTGCTCAAACAACTGGAGCCCCGCCCGTGGTCGTGGCCCCGGCAGATGGGCACGGCGTCCAGCATGTTGACGATGTTGATGTTTGTGCTGGTGTCGGTGGTGGCCGCGCAAGCCGACTGGGGCGGCCCGGTGGCGGCGCTGGTGGGCGTGCTGGTTGGCGTGCGGGTGCTGGCAAAAATTGTGGGCGTGGCGCTGGGCAATGTGGGCAGTGGTGCCAGTTGGCAGCAGGCGCTGTGGGTGGGCTGCGCCATGTCGCCCATGTCATCGGTCGCGCTGCTTTTGGTGTCGACGTTTATGGTCGCATCGCCCGTGCTGGGCAAGCAGATTGCAGGCATTGCGCTGCCGGTTATTTTGCTGATGGAGGTGCTGGGCGCGGTGCTGGCCACGGTGGCCATCACACGGGCGGGAGAAAGTTCACGCCCGCCCAGACTGCAAATTCGCCAACCATCCAGGGGGCCCGTGCATGAGTCTTGAAGCCTTTCAAACATCAGATGCGTTGTCGTTAGGCGTTGAGCTGGAGCTGCAACTTGTCAACACGCACGACTACGACCTGGCACCGTATGCCGAGGACATGCTGCGCCTGATGAAAAAAATACCGCTGCCTGGCGCGGTGGTGCCAGAGATGACGTCGAGCATGATTGAAATATCCACCGGCGTTTGCCAGTCATCGTCAGAAGTGCTGGGGCAACTGTCGCAAATCCGCGATGCACTGGTCAAGTCTGCTGACAAACTGAACATAGCGGTCGTCGGCGGTGGCACGCACCCCTACCAGGCCTGGCACGAGCGGCGCATTTACGACAAACCGCGATTCAGGGAATTGTCTGAGCTGTATGGCTACCTGTCCAAGCAGTTCACCATTTTTGGCCAGCATGTGCATGTGGGCTGCCCGGACGCTGACACCGCGTTGCTCACGCTGCACCGCATGTCGCGCTACATTCCGCACTTTATTGCGCTGTCGGCGTCCAGCCCGTATGTGCAAGGGCAGGACACGGCGTTTGACTCGGCGCGGCTCAATTCGGTGTTTGCCTTTCCCATGTCTGGCCGCGCGCCGTTTGTGTTGACGTGGGACGACTTCACGACCTACTTCAACAAGATGACCCGCACCGGCGTGGTCAAAAGCATGAAGGATTTTTATTGGGACATCCGGCCCAAGCCGGAATTTGGCACGATTGAGATCCGCGTGTTTGACACACCGTTGACCGTGACGCGCGCTGCGGCGCTGTCAGGCTTTGTGCAGGCCTTGGCCGCGTGGTTCATGCATGACCAGCCCTTCATGCCGCAAGAAGACGACTACCTGGTCTACACCTACAACCGCTTTCAGGCCTGCCGCTTCGGGCTGGACGCGGTGTATGTGGACCCGGCGACGGGCAAACACATGCCGCTGCGCGAACACATCTGGCTGACCTTCAGGCAAATTGAGGTGCATGCCCAGCGGCTGGGCGCAGCATCGTTCATCAGCATGCTGCACAACGGTGTGGAGCGCGGGCAAAACGATGCGCGCTGGCTGCGTGAAAAGCAGGCCGAGCAGTCGCTGCTGGCTGAAGTCGTGCGGCAGGCGGCGCAACGCTTCAGGGGGGACGCGGCTTACGGGCAGGGGTGACCAGAACTGAGGGAGGTATCCTTGAGGTATGACCGAGTTCGATGTGATCGCCCGCTACTTCACCCGCCAGCCACAGCAAGCGGCTGGACTTGTTGATGTGGGCGTTGGCGACGACTGCGCCCTACTCACCCCAACACCCGGCATGCAGCTGGCCATCTCTAGCGACATGCTGGTTGCTGGCCGACACTTCTTTCATGATGTGAGCCCCTACGCGCTGGGCCACAAAGCATTGGCCGTCAACCTGAGTGATCTGGCAGCATGCGGCGCAAAGCCGGTGGCTTTTACTTTGGCGCTGGCGCTGCCTTCGATTGACGAAGCCTGGCTGCAACCATTTTCAAGCGGGCTGTTTGCGCTGGCCGATGCGCACGGCTGCGCGCTGATAGGCGGGGACACCACGCAAGGCCCGCTGAATATCTGCATCACCGTGTTTGGCGAAGTGCCGCGCGGCCAGGCACTGCTGCGCTCAGGCGCGCAGGTGGGCGACGACATCTACGTCAGCGGCACGCTGGGTGATGCGCGGCTGGCGCTGGAGGCATTGCAAGGCAAGATTGAACTACCGCCTGACGTGCTGGCCCAAGCGCGTCAGCGGCTGGAACAACCCACCCCCCGCGTGGCACTGGGCACGGCCCTGCGCGGCATCGCCACAGCAGCGATTGACCTCAGCGACGGGCTGGTGGGTGACCTGGCCCACATCCTGAAATCATCTGGCGTGGGGGCACAGATCAACACCGAAATCACTATGAATTTAGTAGCTGCTTGCGCTCGTATTGATTGGTCTAAAGGCCAATTTGACACTCAAAAACAGCTCGAAATGGCACTTTCAGGCGGTGATGACTATGAATTAGCCTTTACCGCGCCGCCCACGGCTAGAGGCGCAGTGCAAGCCGCATCCAGCAGCAACCAGACACCCATCACGCGCATCGGCGTGATTCAAAGCCAGCCCGGCTTGCGGCTGGTAGATGGTCAGGGCAAGCCGGTCGATGGCGACTACGCGTCGTTTGATCACTTCGCATCCTGAAAACCTCAAGACGTTAAAATCAGGGTTTTCCCTCTCAAAGTTTCTATCCCCATGAGCGCTTTCAACGAAGAACGTGTGCTGTCCGTCCACCACTGGACCGACAAGTTGTTCAGTTTCAC
>JANMIH010000011.1:0-2605 GCA_031375685.1 Polaromonas sp.
ATCACATCTTCGCCTTTACTGTGAACATGATGCTGGGCATGCGCACGGGCGGCAAAAATATTTTGATCCCGAATCCGCGTGACTTGCCAGCCGTGCTCAAAGAGCTGGCCAAGCACAAGATCAACAGCTTCCCGGCGGTCAACACGCTGTTCAACGGCTTGGCCAATCACCCGGACTTCAACACTGTGGATTGGTCGCAACTGAAAGTCTCGCTCGGTGGTGGCATGGCCGTGACCAGCGCGGTGGCCAAGCTGTGGCTTGAGAAAACTGGTTGCCCCATTGTTGAAGGTTATGGCTTGTCTGAGACCTCACCCTCGGCCAGTTGCAACCCGACCAACAGCAAAGCCTTCAGCGGCACGATTGGTGTGCCGATTCCAGGCACGTACTTCAAGCTGCTCGATGACGACGGCAACGAAGTACCGCAAGGCCAGCCCGGCGAGATCGCCATCAAGGGACCGCAGGTCATGGCCGGTTACTGGCAGCGGCCAGATGAAACCGACAAGGTCATGACGGCTGACGGCTACTTCAAGTCTGGCGACGTGGGCATTCTGGACGACAACGGTTTCTTCAAAATCGTGGACCGTAAAAAAGACATGATTCTGGTCAGCGGCTTTAACGTCTACCCGAACGAGATTGAAGACGTTGTCGGCAAGCTCGAAGGCGTGATGGAATGCGCCTGCGTGGGTGTGGCCGATGAAAAGTCTGGTGAGGCTGTCAAATTGGTGATCGTCAAGAAGAACCCGGACCTGACAGAAGCCCAGGTACGCGCTTACTGCAAAGAAAACCTGACCGGCTACAAACAGCCCAAAGTAGTGGAGTTCCGGGCGGACCTGCCAAAAACCCCAGTCGGCAAAATCTTGCGCCGCGAGTTGCGGGACAAGAAGTAACGTCCAACTTAAGCGATTCTAAAAAGGCGGCGCAAGCTGCCTTTTTTTTGGTGAAAATCAAACCATGCAACCCACCGCCATCCTCAGCGCCCTGGCCCAAGAACAACACGGTCTGATTGAGCGACTGCACCAGCCCAGTCAAGTCACCCATGCAGGTCGCACCTTCTGGCGTGGCAGCTTGCAGGGGCAACCAGTGGTGCTGGTGCTGGCAAAGTTGGGCAAAGTTGCCGCAGCCACCACGGCAACAGCGCTGATTGAGCGATTTGCCGTGCAGCGCATGGTGTTTACCGGCGTGGCAGGCGGGTTAAAAAGTGGCGTCAATGTGGGTGATGTGGTGGTAGGCCAGTGCCTGTTGCAGCACGACCTGGACGTGTCGCCGCTGTTCCCGCGCTACGAGGTACCGCTGTACGGAAAGGCCCGGTTTGACGCCGATAGCGCACTGACAGCAGCGCTGCTGGAGGCCAGCAGCGCTGCCCTGGCTGAGGCGCATCTTCAAAACCTCTACCCCGAAGCCAAAGTTCACACGGGGCTGATCGCCAGCGGTGACCGGTTTGTGTCTGGCGCTGCAGAATCCAGCACCTTGCGTGACACTCTGCTGGCAGCAGGCCACGATGTGCTGGCGGTAGAAATGGAAGGCGCAGCTGTGGCCCAAGTCTGTCATGACTACGGCCTGCCGTTTGCGGTCGTTCGCACCATTTCAGACCGGGCAGACGATACCGCGCATGTCGATTTTCCGAGCTTTGTCGACAAAGTAGCCAGCCAGTACGCTCTGACCATCCTTCAGAGGATGTTAAAATTGCTATGAATTCAGGAGCAAATTGCGCCTGTATTTATTGGGTTAGAGGTCGATTTAATCAAAAAAAAACAGGCGCTGAGACGTTGCTTCGCCAAGTAGGGGCCGCGGGTTCGGCTTTGCCGACCCGCAGGCGCAGCGGCCCCCTCGGGGGGCAGGGCGCTACACGTAGTGAGCAACCGTGGGGGCTATTTCAACCAGCCGCGCTTTCTGAAGTACCACATCGGCACCAGAGCGCTCACCACCATTAGCCCCAGTGCCATCGGGTAGCCCAGTGCCCATTTCAGCTCGGGCATGAATTCAAAGTTCATGCCGTAACTGCTGGCCACCAGGGTGGGCGGCAGCAGCGCCACGCTGGCCACTGAGAACAGTTTGATGATCTTGTTCTGGTTGATGTTGATGAAACCGACCGTTGCATCCATCAAAAAGTTGATCTTGTCGAACAAAAACGCCGTGTGCGAGTCCAGAGAATCAATGTCGCGCAAAATCTGCCGCGCGTCTTCAAACTGGTCGCTTGACAGCATTTTGCTGCGCATCATGAAGCTCACTGCGCGGCGCGTGTCCATCATGTTGCGGCGGATGCGGCCATTCAAGTCTTCGTGCCGCGCAATCGCGCCCAGTACTTCGCCAGCCAGCACGTCGGTCACGTCGCCAGACAGCACTTTGGCACTGACTTTTTCCAGCTCAACGTAAATGCCTTCCAGCGTGTCAGCGGAGTACTCGGCATCCGCGTCAAACAGTTTCAGCAGCACTTCTTTGGCGTCTTCTATCAGCCCCGGTGCCCGGCGCGCCCGCATCCGCAGCAGCCTGAAAACCGGCACGTCCTCGTCGTGAATCGAAAACAGCACGCCCTTGCTTTTGAGGTCGTCGTTGACCAGGTTCAAAATAAAAGCCACCCGCACTGTGCGCGGTTCCTGCTCATCAG
>JANMIH010000027.1:0-5069 GCA_031375685.1 Polaromonas sp.
CATGACCAGCCCGTGCGGCAAAATCCGCATCCCCATCAATGAAGAAGGCAACGAAAAAGCCGGGCAAATTCAGGAATACCTGGACCGCTACCACGGCGAAGGCATTCAGCACATTGCCATGGGCAGCGGCGACCTGATGGCCACGGTGGACATGATGCGCAGCAAGGGCGTGAAGCTGCTGGACACCATTGACACCTACTACGAGCTGATCGACAAGCGCATTCCCGGCCACGGCGAGAACGTGGCCGAGCTGCACAAGCGCAAGGTGCTGGTCGATGGCAAAAAGGGCGCGCTGCTGCTGCAAATCTTCAGCGAAAACCAGCTCGGCCCGATCTTTTTTGAGTTCATCCAGCGCAAGGGCGATGATGGGTTTGGTGAGGGCAACTTCAAGGCGCTGTTTGAGTCGATTGAGCTGGACCAAATGCGGCGCGGTGTTTTGGAGAAAGCGTGAACTTGAATATGGATAGGCCGGACGCAAGCGCCGGGCCGCCCCAACCGCGGCCAGCCCCCTCGGGGGGCAGCGTAGTACGCGAAGCGACAAGCGTGGGGGTCACAGTCTTCGGTAATAGCACCCGCCCACCGCGCGGCGACTACTCACGCGGTGGACAAGTAGCCGCCGACTACACCTGCCCGCAAAACTACGCCGCCTACCAGCCCGCAGACCACGAAACCTATCGCCGCCTGTATGAGCGGCAATCGGCGCTGCTGCCTGGCCTGGCCTGTGACGAATTCATTGCCGCCCTGCCGTCGCTGGGCGCGTCCAGCCACATCCCGAGCTTTGACGACATCAACGAGCGCCTGGTCAAAGCAACGGGCTGGCAAGTGGTGGCCGTGCCGGGACTGATCCCCGAAGTGCCGTTTTTTACCCTGCTGGCCAACCGCCAGTTTCCGGTCACAGACTGGATTCGCAAGCCCGAAGAGTTTGACTACATCGTTGAGCCCGACATTTTTCACGACCTGTTTGGCCATGTGCCGCTGCTGTTCAACCCGGTGTTTGCCGACCACATGCAGGCCTATGGCGCAGGCGGGCTGAAGGCGCACGGCTTGGGCGCATGCGAGCAGTTGGCCCGGCTGTACTGGTACACGATTGAGTTTGGCCTGATCAGGCAAGCCAATGGTTTGCGGGCCTACGGCGCTGGCATCTTGAGCTCATCGGGCGAGCTGGTGCATGCCGTCAAAAGCAGCGAGCCCCAACGAATTGCGCTCGACTTGTTGCGCTGCATGCGTACCCGCTACAACATCGACAGCTACCAGCAAACCTACTTTGTCATCGACAGCTTTGAGCAACTGTTTGACATGACCGCGCCTGACTTTACGCCGCTGTATGAGGAGTTGGTAGGTTTGCCTGAATTGGAAACATAGCGCCGTAAAAATTACGGCTTTTTGGCAGCTGCGCTGCGGTACGGACCATCGGGCAGTGGATTGGCTCCCAGCACAAACACTTGATGGTTAGCCTGTTGCGCAAGCGGAATGTAGTTAGGCGCTGCACGCGTCATCGCAGCAGTAACAACTGCAGAAATGAGCAAACCCAGAGCTGACCCTGAATTGTTATTGTTCTGCGGCGAATACTGCATTCGTTTGTTTTCTTTCCAGATTTCTCTACCATCCTTTGCTACGAGGCGATAGTCGAAATCTACTGTCACGGTCGTGCTGATAAGCATGAACTGAGCATCCCATCGGTTGATGGCCACGTACAACACTGCATCAGCACCGAACAACTTGGCCAAGGTTTCCGTGGGTTGTCTGTGAATCTGTTCGCCTTCATAAAAACCTTCCTGCTCCAGCACATACTTTGTCGTGTTGACAGGAAACACGTAGTAGCCCTTTTCAGCAATAGGTAAAGGCAATGTAGCCAAGACGTAGTTGGGTGCATCAACATCAAGTGATTTGTTGATAGTGGGCACTACTAATATTGACCGTGGGGTAGCGGCCGCGAAAGCGCTCATGTCTTTCTTTGTGGGCTGTGTAACGCAGCCCGTCAAAAACACGCACAAAAGAGCCAAAGTCGAAGCGAATTTCATTTTGAGCCTTCTGTTTTGGCCAGTCCACGGCGTTCAATGTTCTGAATCATTGAGGTCATCAGACCTTTGCTTTCAGGCCACACATCTCGTTCCTTAGCATAAAAGCCAGATGCCTTTTCAGATGCGCCCGATTGCAAGTAGAGCGTACCCAGTTCTGCATAAAGTCCAGGAGCGACTTTCTGGTTCGATTTTTCCATGGCTGCAATATGAGTCTCGAGCTTCAGACGGAGTTCATCCGTCTTGGTAGCATCCTTGTAACTTGCATAAAGCGCCTGGTCATAACCGCCCCAGTTGTAAAGGGTCGGGCTCACGCAGCCGGACAACAAAAGCGCAAACGCCAGAGCAGAAGGTAGAAGAATTAATATTCGCATGACATAAACCTTCAGTTAACAACGAAGGTTCGGCTCACGCCATCGCCAACATAAAATTTTTCTTCAAAAACTATCTGGCCGCCGGCTACAACAGTCAGTAAGTGGGTACCAGGCAAAATTCGGAGTGCTGCCACGCCGTCGATGTAGCTTCCAACCAAGCCCATGTTCAGGCCATCAACCATTACCGTCGCACCCTTAACACGGTCATCGATAGCTTTGAAGCTGATGCTCGGGCGCATGTCGGAAACACTTTGTTTTTCAGTTGGCAGTTGGGTGCATGCACCTAACACCAGGACGCTGGCAGTGACAGTAATGGCCATCAGAACACTTTTTAAGTAATGACCCATTACTTGACTCCTTCGTAACGAACAACAAGCGATTCTGGTTTTTGTCCAGCGATTGAGCCGGAGGAAATGGTTGCCACTGCACCTTCGTTGAGCTCACTGTCACCGAATAGCGCGTCAACGCGCATTTGCGCAATCATTTGACCGGGCAGGGTCACGACAGCGCCTGTTTGCGGTGATTTGATTTGCTCACCTGCGGTGTAAACTGAAAACTGCATTCTCGGCTGTATGCCCTGACTTTTACCGCCGCCCAGAAAAACCCAAGTCCCCTCCGTTTTCAGGATATAAGTTTGCCATGGGCGAGCCAACACTTGAGTGGACAGGCGGCTGACTGCCTCGGATACTGCAAGACGTATGGCGGCATCATTTAGTGTGCCGTCATATCCAGCCCGCGATCCAAAACCAAAGGTGGAGGCAGTCTCAGTAGACGCTTCGCCCGCTCCCGATGTGGCAAAAAACACAAGCCCGTTGCTTATATCCACGACCCTGATGTCGACTTTTGCAAATGCGACTTGCCTTTTGCTAGCGGATACAAAACCAGACTCGCCCACAGTTTTTCTACCGAATTCAGTGAGCGATCCAATGATCAACGCGTCAACCCCAATCAAATTGAGTTTACTGTCTGTCAGACGACTTTCCGCCTGAACACGTCCAATATCAGGCCGCTCAAAAACCAAATAAGCGCCCGTCTCTGTGAGCGTTTTACTCATCATGTCGGTTACTTGCTTTCCAAGCGGGTCATCGTTGCGATCGCGCAGCAGGGACTGACCAAAACTTGTCTCATTTGTGATTCGCCCCAATGCGATTTTTCGTTTGAGTGTGGGTGCCGCAGGTGCTTGCGCTGCAACGGCTTGCTGAGCTGATCTTTGCGCACCAAGCGTCTGAGGAGCCTCCTTTTGCACCGCTGACGGGGTTTGCACTGCACAGCCCGTTAGACCAATGACGAACGCAGCAAACATTGCTTGCGACAACCGAACGCTCCTAAAACATCCCACAGAAATTCTTTCGAGCATATTGCACCCTTCAGGATTTAATTTTTTTAAACAGGTTTTATAAAACTTATAGCAACTAGCACTCTACACGAAATTCACGGTTGATATACGTGTCACATACTCAATTTCGCTCATTTAGAAAAATAGAGAAAGCGGACTGGCTGCTGAGCCCTTTCAGCTCCAAAGCTAGGTCAGATATTGGATTCTTGTTGCTCCTCTTTAGTGGTACGCAAAGAGGCATAGGCTGTGGCCCCGCGAGCAGTTGGCACGGCTGTACTGGTACACGATTTGAGTTTGGCCTGATCAGGCAAGCCAATGGCTTGCGCGCTTATGGCGCAGGCATTTTGAGTTCTTCTGGCGAGCTGGTGCATGCCGTCAAAAGCACCGAGCCCAACCGTATTGCGCTCGACTTGTTGCGCTGCATGCGTACCCGCTACAACATCGACAGCTACCAGCAAACCTACTTTGTCATCGACAGCTTTGAGCAACTGTTTGACATGACCGCGCCTGACTTTACGCCGCTGTATGCGCAATTAAAAGATATGCCCGACTTAATGGCCTGATGGCTTGAAGCCACAAAAAAGTAACAGCGACTAAACTTGGGCAGACAGCAATGACCCCTCAGTCAAACTATCTGCCCTCACCTGCTTGTCACCGGAGCTACGCCATGCAAATTCTTCTAGAAATTCCCGCCCTGCTGCCTGATGCCATTCAACGCACACCTGAAGAGTTTGCTGTGGAAGCAAAAATGGCCATGGCCATCAAGCTTTACGAGCTCAAACGACTTTCATCCGGCATGGCCGCCAGTTCGGTAGGTATGGAGCGGGTCGATTTTTTGCTGGAGCTTCACCGCTACGGTGTAGCCGTGATTGACATGGATGCAGCCGAGCTAGCCAGCGACGTAGCCAACGCCTGAACCCATCTTATTGACCGGCTATTCCCGGCAACAAATGAATTTGTCATGCGTACCCTTGTCACCAACACCACACCTTTGATAGCTCTGACAGCGGCCACAGGCAGTCTTGATATTTTGCGCTTCCTGTTCGGTAGGGTGATCGTGCCGTTTGAAGTCAAGCAAGAGCTGTTGGCTGCTGGGCTAGAGGCCGTTGGTGCAACGGCTTTCATGCAAGCCAATTGGCTGGATTGCCAAACCCAGCCAATCACGCTGTCGTCCTATTTGAGCAATACACTCGATCGTGGCGAAGCTGCTGTTATTCAAACTGCCTTGAATTTGAATGTGCCGCTAGTTTGCATTGATGAAGCAGTAGGGCGAAGAGTTGCCCGCTTGAGCGGATTGACGCTTACTGGTTCAATTGGCATTTTGATCAAAGCACAACAAAC
>JANMIH010000039.1:0-1762 GCA_031375685.1 Polaromonas sp.
ACGCAGAGTATGAGGAGGCAAACCAAATGATTTGTTTTGACTTTCTCTGCGAATCTCTGCGTTCTCTGCGCCTCTGCGCCTCTGCGCCTCTGCGATGAAGGTATTGGCATTTCGTGTTTTAAAAAGGGGGCATTCCGGCTGCTGACGCCGCATTTTCGATCGGGACAGCGAACCCAATCCCCACAAACGTCCTCTGCTGGTTCGGGTTGTAAATCGCGGTGACGATGCCGACCACCTCGCCGTCCATCGTGACCAGCGGGCCGCCTGAATTGCCGGGGTTGGCGGCGGCGTCGAACTGAATCAGGTTGCGCATTTCCTGCTGGCCGTCGGGCGATTTGAAGGTACGCTTTAACCCCGACACAATGCCGCTGGACGCCGACGGCCCGATGCCAAAGGGGTAACCCACCGCCATCACCTGGTCACCTGAGCGCAGATCAGCGGTGGAGCGCATAGTGGCGGCAATCATGTCGTCGGGGATTTTGTGCGCTTGCAGTACGGCCAAATCATTTTCTGGTTGCACTCCCGTGATGGACGCGGTGGTTGTCATACCGTCAGCAAACGTGATGTGAATGACATCTGCACCCTGCACCACATGCAGGTTGGTCAAGATGATGCCTTTGTCGACAATTACCACCCCGGTGCCCACGCTGCGGTTGTCGTCAGGGTCTTCGTCAAGGGGTTTGCCGTCTTTGCCCAGCTTGGCTGCTTTGCCGTCATTGTTTTTTTTGCTGTAGCCCACGACCCGAACCACCGACGGGATGATGGTTTCATAGGCCTTGGCTGCAGCCGACGGCAGTTGCGTGGTTTCCAGTGTTTTTAAGACGGCTGCGTTGATGTCTTCCTGGGTGAGCTTGCGCTCGCCCTGCTTGCTGGCAAACAAGCTGAGTGCCAGCATCAAGGCCAGCAACCCAAGCATCGACCAGAGCAAATAAAGATTGTCCAGGCGCAGTTGCTTTTGCAGACTTTTCAGACGCCACCCTGGGCTTGGGGTAACCTCGACTGCAGCCGGTTCGGGCGTGTTGGCCGGGTCGGGTTTGCCTGAACGGCTGTATAGCGCTTCACGTCTCATGGGTTCACCTGTCGTTTGAACTGTGGAGTCTGCATCTGCCTTTTTGGTTCTACCGTATCACGATTTTTAATTCTTTGCACCTTGACCGATGACAAACTGGATTGACACACACTGCCATTTGGACGCCCCAGAATTGGGCACGGACGTGGTGGATGTGGTCGCACGAGCCCGTAGCGCGGGCGTGGTGCATTGCGTGCTGCCAGCCGTCAATGTGGGTAACTTTCAGGCGACGCGTTTGCTGGCTGGGCAGTTTGACTGCAGCTATGCGCTGGGCATTCACCCCATCTGTGTGCCCCATGCAAGAGAAGCTGACCTGGCAACGCTGGACGCAGAACTGACTCTGCGCCAGGCAGACCCGCGCCTGGTGGCGGTCGGTGAAATCGGTCTTGATTTTTTTGTGCCAGAACTGATGGCACCGGCGATGCGAGAGCGGCAAGAGTTTTTTTACCGCGAGCAACTCAAGCTGGCGCGCAACCATGGCCTGCCGGTCATCCTGCATGCGCGCCGCTCGGCTGACAGGCTGCTCAAACATTTGCGCGAGCTGGAACCTTCAGGCGGCTGGCGCGGCATTGCTCACGCCTTCAACGGCAGCCAGCAGCAGGCTGATGAATTCATCAAGCTCGGCTTCAAGCTCGGCTTTGGCGGCACAGTGACGTTTGAATCGGCCCGGCAGATCAGGCGTTTGGCAACTCA
>JANMIH010000058.1:0-1557 GCA_031375685.1 Polaromonas sp.
CACCTGAAAAGCTGTAAGCACCGCCCTTGCCTTTGTCAAACTTGCCACCTGCATGCAGACGCGTAAAAACCAGCTCAACCACAGGTGCTTTTTCTTCGGGGTGAAGGCCGTAAGGGATGCCACGCCCATCGTCGTCAACACTGACGGAGCCGTCCGTGTGCAGCGTGACTTTGAGCTTTTTGCCATACCCGGCCAGGGCTTCGTCAGCCGAGTTGTCCAGCACTTCCTGAACGATATGCAGCGGGTTATCGGTGCGGGTGTACATGCCCGGGCGCTGCTTGACGGGCTCCAGGCCCTTGAGCACGCGAATCGAGCTTTCAGAATATTCAGCTGCAGACGATAACGAAAAAGGAAGGGGTTTAGATGCCATGGGAGGTGTGTATTTTGACTCGATTGTAGATGCGAATCAAAAATTAACTGGATGAAACCACAGCTCGGAGTTCTGCGAATCTGCCCGGAGTTTGCTACGTGACAGCGCACGGGTTTGTTGCACGGTAAAGTCAGGCGATGAATTCTGAACAAGCAAGCTCCCCAAAAACACTCTCCATCACCCAGGTTCTGGTCTGCGGCGCGATGATCGTTACCTTGTCGATGGGTATTCGACACGGCTTCGGTCTGTGGCTACAACCCATCACGCAAGCGCAAGGCTGGACGCGCGAAACCTTTGCTTTTGCCATCGCCATTCAAAACCTGTCCTGGGGCGTTTGCGGCATTTTTGCTGGCATGCTGGCCGACAAATTGGGCGCGTTTAAGGTATTGCTGGGTGGCGCAGTGCTTTATGCACTCGAACTGGCAGGCATGGCGCTGTCGCTAACAGGCTTCCTGTTCACGCTGACGGCGGGCGTTTTGATTGGCGCGGCGCAGGCGGGCACCACCTACGCGGTGATCTACGGCATCATTGGCCGCAATATTTCAGCCGACAAACGCTCCTGGGCGATGGGCGTGGCGGCGGCAGCGGGATCGTTTGGCCAGTTTTTGATGGTGCCCATTGAAAGCTTTTTAATCAGCAATATTGGCTGGCAACAGGCGTTGCTTGTTTTGGCAGGCGCAGTACTGCTCATCATGCCGCTGGCTTTTGGCCTGCGTGAAGGCGGCTTCGCAAATGGGCAAGCCTTAAAGCGCGACCAGACCATTTTGCAAGCGCTGCGTGAAGCCTTCAAATACCCGAGTTTTCAGCTGTTGATGGCTGGCTACTTTGTCTGCGGCTTTCAGGTGGTGTTTATTGGCGTCCACATGCCCAGTTACCTCAAAGACAAGGGCTTGTCGCCGCAAGTGGCCGGGTACGCACTGGCGCTGATTGGGCTGTTCAATGTGTTTGGCACCTACGCTGCGGGCGCGCTGGGTCAGCGCATGGCCAAAAAGAACATCCTGGTCTTCATCTATTTTGCCCGGGCAGTCGTCATCACGGTGTTTATTGCCGCGCCCCTCAGCCCCATGAGTGTCTATATTTTTGCCAGTGTGATGGGGTTGCTGTGGCTGTCAACCGTGCCACCCACCAACGCTGCGGTAGCTCAGATTTTTGGCATAGCGCATTTGTCCATGCTCAGCGGTTTTGTG
>JANMIH010000062.1:0-5753 GCA_031375685.1 Polaromonas sp.
GCCCGACCTGGCCGCTGAAGGCTTTGATGGTGCTGTGTGGCTGTGGTCTGTTCATGGCACGCAGGCGGCGCAATGGGTGTCACGTCGGCTGGCGCGAAACCAGCGTGTTCTGGTTGCCGCGCCTGCTTACCTGACACGGTACGGCACGCCTGCGAGCCTGCAGGATTTGCAGCAACACGCCTGCCTGATCGCCAGAGAAAACGGCAACCGTAGCAACCAGCCGTTCGAAGAATGGCATTTGCTCGACCAGGACCTGACCCAAAAAACCACTGATACCAGGAGCGCGCCATCCCGTATCGTTGTCAGTGGCCCCCTGAGCAGCAATTCTGGTGAGCTGGTGCGCGACTGGTGCCTGGATGGGCGCGGCATCATGCTGCGCAGCTTGTGGGACATTGCACCGCAACTTGCCAGCGGCCAACTGGTGCACGTGCTGCCAGACTGGTGCATGCCGGACGCAGACATTCACTGGCTGGCCCCCTACCGGCCAGATGCGCCACGCCGCATTCGCTTGCTGATTGATGATTTGGTCGCTGAATTTGCAAGCGAGCCGTGGAAAGCTAATGTTTCGCTGGCCGCACGACCAAACTCACGCCCAAAGCGGTAATGGCCGTACCGATAACCGTCACCACCGTGATCGGTTCTGCAAACAGCAGCCAGGCCATCAGCGCCGTACAGGGCGGAACAAGGTACAGCAAACTGGTCACGGCTGTTGCAGCGCCACGTTGAATCAACATGTACAAAAGCGATGAGCCGCCCAATGTCAGCACCAGCACCGACCAGGCCAAAGCGCCCATAAACTGTGGTGTCCAGGTCACTGCCTCGGTCTCAAACAGAGCCATCGGTAGCGTGACCACAAACGCCGCTGCGATCTGTACCGCATTTGCGCCGCGTACGTCAGCGGGTTGAACAAAGCGTTTTTGGTAAAGCGTGCCGGCGGTGATGCTGAGCAGCGCAATGGTGATGGCCAGCAGCGTGAACGCTGTGACTTCTTGCGTGTCGCCAAATTTGCGCGACACCACCAGCACCAGACCGCCCAAGCCCAGCGCCAGCCCGAGCCACTGGCGCTTGCTAACTTTTTCTCCGCCATCGTTTGACGCCATGCTGGACACCCAAAGCGCCGTCAGCACGGGCTGCAAGCCCACCATCAGGGACGCCAGCCCCGAGCCCATACCCGCTTTGATGGCCACCCACACCCCACCCAGGTAGCCCGCATGAATCAGCGTGCCGCTGACCGCCAGATGCAGCCACTGCTGCCGGCCGCGCGGCCAAGTGACGCGTGCCAGCGCGATCCAGACCAAGAAGCAAAGCAGCGACAGCGCGTAGCGAATTGAAAGAAAAGTAAGCGGCGGGGCGTAGGGCAAACCGTACTTGGCAACCACAAATCCCGTGCTCCAGATGAGCACAAAAACCGCAGGCATGGCGCGCAGCCACACACCATCATCAGAAGACTTCAAAACAGGCGACTCACTGTTTGGCCTTACTTTGCCTGTTTGCGGATTTCGGGAATCGCTTTTTGCAGGTAATAGACCATGGACCAGACCGTCAAAATCGCAGACGCCCAAATCAGCCAGGTGCCCCAGACATGGGTGTCAATGCTGCCAAACAAGACGCCGTCATACAGCAGGAAGGGAATCGCCGTCATTTGCACAGCCGTTTTGACTTTGCCAATCATGTGAACCGCCACACTTTTGGTCGCGCCAATCATCGCCATCCATTCGCGCAGGGCAGAAATGGCGATCTCGCGGCCAATGATGATGAGCGCCACAAACACGTCCGCCCGCTGCAGATGCACCAGCACCAGCAGCGCGGCACACACCAGAAACTTGTCGGCTACCGGGTCTAAAAATGCACCAAATGACGATGTCTGATCCAGCTTGCGGGCCAAATAGCCATCCAGCCAGTCGGTAGCGGCAAACACCACAAACATCGCGGCAGCGATCAGGTTGCGTTTTTCTTCAGGGATATCAAGATAAAAAACACCGACGATGAGAGGAATCGCAATGATGCGCGTCCAGGTCATGATGGTAGGTATGGTCCAAAACTTCATGAAGCATTTTGGCACGCCCAGAGCCGCTGAGAATATGCTCCCATTTCAGGAGCTGATTGCGCCCGTATTTATTGGGTTACAGGCTAATTTGATACTTAAAAACAGGCTTTTCATGCCTTTTCAGGCTGTGTTCAATGCAAAGCCCGGTAAATTTCTTCCGCCAGATCTTTTGAAATGCCGTCTACGGTAGCAATATCTTCCACGCTGGCCGAGGCAATGGCGCGTATGCCACCAAAACGTTGCAGCAGACTGGCGCGCTTTTTGGGGCCAATGCCTTCAATGTCTTCCAGCTTGCTGGCGCCGGTTCTGACGGACGCCCTTTTCGCTCTCATGCCAGTGATGGCAAAACGATGCGCCTCGTCGCGGATTTGGGCAATCAGCATCAGCGCAGCGGAGTCACGACCCAGGTAGACCTTCTCGCGGCCATCGGCAAACACCAGCTCTTCCAGGCCAACCTTGCGACCCTCGCCTTTTTCAACGCCTGCGATCAGGCCCAGGTCCAGACCCAACTCGGTGAACACCTCCCGCGCCATTGACACTTGACCCTTGCCGCCGTCCACCAATACCAAATCAGGCAATCGACCATCGTTGTTTTTAACTGCCTCGGCCAGCTTGCTGTAACGCCGCGTCAGCACCTGGCGCATGGCGGCGTAGTCGTCGCCCGGTGTGATGCCTTCGATGTTGTAACGGCGGTATTGCGCGCTTTGCATTTTGTGCTCCGCAAACACCACGCATGATGCCTGCGTGGCCTCACCCGCCGTGTGCGAAATGTCAAAACACTCAATGCGCAACGTGGCCAAATCGTCAAGTGACAAGTCCATTGCTTCGGCCAGTGCGCGGGTGCGGGCTTGCTGGCTGCCCTGCTCTGCCAGCAGCCGCGCCAATTGCAGTTCGGCATTTTTCATCGCCATGTCCAGCCAGATGCGACGCTGCTCACGCGGCTGGTGAATGGCGGCAAACTTCACGCCGCTCTGGGCGATCAGGGCGGCAATCAGTTCTTTGTCAACTGGCTCACTGCACACCAGCATCGGGGGTACAGGCACGTCGATGTAGTGCTGGGCAATGAAGGCCTCCAGCACCAGCGCTTCAAGGGATTTGGCCTTCGTGGCGAGCATTTCCTCAGCGTCAATTTCAGCATCCAGCTCAGCCACATCGACAGCGTTTTCAATATGCGTCGGAAAGTACGGCCTGTCACCCAGATGCCGGCCGCCGCGCACCATGGCCAAATTGACACAGGCCTTGCCGCCCTGCACTTTCACCGCCAGGATGTCGACGTCCACATTGTCATTGTCGCCGCCAATTTCCATACTCTGCTGGTGCAGCACCTTTGACAGCGCCGACATCTGGTTGCGCAGCTCGGCGGCTTGTTCAAACTCCAGTTTGTCGGCATGCGCCAGCATCTGCTGCTCCAGACCTGTCAATATCTCTTGGGTTTCACCATTGAGAAACCTTTCTGCGTTCGCCACGTCCTGCGCGTAGGCCTCAGCCGTGATGTGACCCACACACGGCGCCGAGCAGCGCTTGATCTGGTACAGCAAGCACGGCCTGCTGCGGTTGTTGAATACGGTGTCTTCACAGGTGCGCAATTTAAAGACTTTTTGCAGCAGCAAAATGCTTTCTTTGACGGCCCACGCGCTGGGGTACGGGCCAAAGTATTTGTGCTTTTTCTCAACCGCGCCACGGTAGTAAGCCACCCGCGCGAACGGATGGGTTGCAAGCTTCAAATACGGGTAACTTTTATCATCCCTGAACAAAATATTAAAACGCGGGTTCAACGTCTTGATCAGGTTGTTCTCCAGCAGCAGCGCCTCAGCCTCCGAGCGCACCACAATGGTTTCCATGCGCGCAATTTTGGTCACCATGTGGCCAATGCGCGTGCCGCCATGGTTCTTCTGAAAGTAATTGGACACGCGCTTTTTCAGGTTGCGCGCCTTGCCCACATACAGCACGCCGCCGTCCAGATCGAAATAGCGGTACACACCCGGCAGCGCAGGCAGCGCGGCGACTTCTTCAAGCAGTTCAGGGGCGAATTCAAAATCTTTGGACATGCCATATTGTGGACAATCCAGGCATGCGAAGTTTGCAATGGGACATTTTCTGCAAAGTCATCGACAACTTTGGCGACATCGGAATTTGCTGGCGGCTGGCCGCTGACCTGGCCAGCCGGGGCCAGCGGGTGCGATTGTGGGTGGACGACTGCAGCGCCCTGGCCTGGATGGCACCTGGCGGCTGTCATGGCGTTCAGGTGCTGACGTGGACTGAATCAATCGATGTCTCTTGCCTGGACAGCACCCCTTGTGACGTCTTGGTGGAAGCCTTTGGTTGCGAAATAGCTCCTGAATTTATAGCTGATTGCGCCCGTATTCACTGTGCTAGAGGCCAAAAAGACACCTCAAAACCGCTCTGGATCAACCTCGAATACCTGTCCGCAGAGCCCTATGTCGCCAGAAACCATGGTTTAACGAGTCTGGTCAGCAGCGGGCCTCCTGCGGGCTGGCACAAGGTGTTTTACTACCCCGGCTTCACGGCGGGCACGGGCGGCTTGCTGCGTGAGCCTGACCTGCTTGAGCGTCGGTCGATGTTTGACCGGGCGGCCTGGCTCAAGCAACAGGGCATTGACTGGCAGGGTGAAACACTGGTGTCCCTGTTTTGCTACGAACCCTTTGCCTTGGCTCAACTGCTGGAGGGTTTGGCACAAAGCGGTGTCAATGGAAAACCTGTGCGCCTGCTGGTGGCGGCTGGTCGGGCTGCCAATGCGGTAAAAGCCTTAAAAACAGCTAAAAATAGGCATCAAATTGACCTTCAGCCCAATGAATACGGGTGCAAGCAGCTATTGATTTCATACTTGCCGCAACTCGCCCAAACCGACTTTGACCACCTGTTGTGGGCCAGTGACATCAACTTTGTGCGGGGTGAAGACTCGATCGTTCGCGCCATCTGGGCAGGCAAGCCGTTTGTCTGGCAGATTTACCCGCAGGGCGACGGTGCGCATGGCCCCAAGCTGGAGGCTTTTCTGGACGTGCTGGCAGCGCCGCCCAGTCTGCGAGCGTTTCACAGGGCATGGAATGAGCTCACAGAAGAAGCTTTGCCACCGTTGGTTGATCTGATGGAGTCGCAGCAAACCGCCATGAATAGCCGCTCAAGGCTGGCCCAACTGTCAGACCTGACAAGCGGACTGATCGAATACGTCCTAAAAAACCGCTAAAATCATAGGCTTTGCTAATTCGGCAAGCCCTTCAATCACCTCTAATCAAGTTATGAAAATCGCTCAAGAAATTCGCGCCGGCAACGTCATCATGCACGGCAAAGACCCGATGGTGGTGCTGAAAACCGAATACAGCCGAGGCGGCCGTAACTCTGCGACCGTGCGGATGAAGCTCAAAAGCCTGATCGGCAGCTTCGGCACAGAGAACGTCTTCAAAGCCGACGACAAGATTGACCAGGTCATTCTGGACAAAAAAGACTGTACCTACTCCTACTTTGCCGACCCGATGTACATCTGCATGGACGCCGACTACAACCAGTACGAAGTTGAAGCCGAAAACATGGGTGATTCGCTCAACTACCTGCAGGACGGCATGGAACTTGAAGTCGTGTTTTACGAAGGCAAGGCGATTTCAGTCGAGCTGCCCACCAACGTTGAGCGCGAAATCACCTGGACCGAGCCTGCCGTCAAAGGCGATACCTCGGGCAAGGTGCTCAAGCC
>JANMIH010000066.1:0-2355 GCA_031375685.1 Polaromonas sp.
CATGGTGCGCAAAAAAACGGTCGATGCCACCTACTACGGCACCACCGTACCCGCCACGCACACGCCCAAATTCAAGGTGGCAGACGACGCCTGGGTGGTCACGCCGACTGGATTGGCGCAACTTTGGCAAAGCAAACAAAAGCGCCCAAAGCACTTCGCCATCATCGGCGCTGGCAAGACAGCGATGGACGTGGGCGTGTGGCTGATCAACTCTGGCGCTTTGCCAGACAGCATCAGCTGGGTCATGCCGCGTGATTCGTACCTGGTCAACCGCTTGACAACCCAGCCGGGCATGGAGTTTTTCAACGACGCAATTGGCGGGCAAGCCAGGCAGATGGAAGCGTTTGCCAAAGCCACGTCAATTGACGATTTGTTTGAACGGCTGCAAGCCTGTGAGGCGATGCTGCGTATCTACCCCGACCACAAGCCCAGCATGTTTCACTACGCCACCATGTCAAAAGGCGAGATTGAGATCTTGCACAAGATCAAAAACGTGATTCGCTTAGGGCATGTGCAGGCGGTTGAGCCGGATGCGCTGGTATTGGCAAACGGCACGGTTGCCATGCCGCCGGACACGGTGTGCATTGACTGCACAGCGTCAGCCGTCGAACGCCGCCCCACAGTGCCCATCTTCAATGGCGGCTCAATCACCCTGCAGATGGTGCGCATCCCCCAGCCCGCCTTCAGCGCAGCGCTGGTGGCGTATGTGGAGGCGCACTACAACGACGATGTGGCAAAAAACAAGCTGTGCGCGCCCGTGCCTTTGCCGGATGATTTAAAAAGCTACCTGCCTGCGACCATGACCAGCATGATGAACCAGTTTGCCTGGGGTCAAGACAAGGCATTACGCGCCTGGATACACAACAGCCGCCTGGACGGTTTTGGCAAAATGATGACTTCTGTCGATCCGCAGGATGTGGAGAAAATGGCGATTCTGGAGAAGTTTAAAACCAGCGCCAAAGCCGCCATTGGCAACATGCCTAGGCTGATGGCGGGCACTTGACGGGTATCTAATTGCTATTTATTTAGTAGCTTCTTGCGCCCGTATTAATTGGCTTAAAGGCACTTTTTATATATAGAAATGGTGTTTTAAGCACCATATTTACTGTTTTCAACCTGTCACAGCTTTGACCAGCCGCTGCGCGCAACCCTTCGCCTGTTCAGCATCTCGCGCCTCGACCATCAGGCGCAGCAGGGGCTCGGTGCCGCTGGCGCGAATCAAGACACGGCCTGTTTTGCCCAGCTCAGCTTCAATGGCTGCGGTCTCGGTTTTCAGCAGGTCGTTGCTCTTCCAGTCTTGGCCTGGTTTGAGGCGCACATTGATCAGCGTTTGCGGGAACAACGTCACGTCCGCCAGTAACTGGGCCAGTGATTTGCCGCTGCGTACGCAGGCTTGCAGGACTTGCAGCGCGCTGATGAGGCCATCACCTGTGGTGTGTTTGTCCAGTGCCAGCAAGTGCCCAGAACCCTCGCCTCCCAGCAGCCAGCCACGCTTTTCAAGCTCTTCCAGCACATAGCGGTCACCCACCTTGGCGCGTACAAACTCAACACCTTTGGCCTGCAGAGCCACCTCGACGGCCATGTTGGTCATCAGTGTGCCAACAGCGCCGGGCACTTTTTCACCGCGTGCCAGGCGCTCGTTGACCATTAAAAACAGCACCTCGTCACCATTGAACAACCGCCCTTGGCTGTCCACCAGTTGCAGGCGGTCTGCATCACCGTCCAAAGCAATGCCGTAGTCAGCGCGGTGGGCGCGCACGGCTTCAATCAATGCTTCTGGATGGGTTGCACCCACACCGTCGTTGATGTTCATGCCGTCAGGGGCACAGCCGATGGCCACCACTTCAGCGCCCAGCTCATGAAACACCTTGGGCGCAATGTGATACGCCGCGCCATGTGCGCCATCGACCACAATCCTCAATCCTTTGAGCGTCAGGTCATTGGCAAACGTGCTTTTGCAAAACTCGATGTAGCGGCCTGCCGCGTCTTCCAGGCGCCTGGTTTTGCCAAGTGCAGCTGAATCAGCCCAGACGGGTGGTTCTTCAAGCGCGGCTTCAACCGCCAGCTCCCACGCGTCATCCAGTTTGGCGCCTTGCGCGCTGAAAAATTTAATGCCGTTGTCAGGAAAAGCATTGTGGCTGGCGCTGATGACCACACCCAGACTGGCGCGTTGCGCCCGGGTCAGATAGGCCACGCCGGGTGTAGGCAGCGGGCCCAGCAGCACCACGTCAACGCCTGCTGAGTTAAAGCCGGACTCCAGGGCGCTTTCCAGCATGTAGCCCGAAATACGGGTGTCTTTGCCGATCAGTACCGTGGGGCGTGATTCTGTGCGCTTGAGAACTCGGCCCACCGCAT
>JANMIH010000073.1:0-2018 GCA_031375685.1 Polaromonas sp.
TCAATGGCCGCCAGGGGGTTCCCTACCCCTTGCAGCAGGCCGTGACCGTACTCGACCCTGAAACCATGAAGCCCGTGCCAGCCGATGGCGAAACCATGGGTGAAATATTTTTCCGAGGTAACGTAGTGATGAAGGGCTACCTGAAAAACCCCACTGCCACCAAGCAAGTGTTTGCAGGCGGCTGGTTTCACACCGGTGACCTGGCAGTGATGTACCTGGATGGCTACGTCAAAATCAAAGACCGCAGCAAAGACATCATCATTTCAGGCGGTGAAAATATTTCCTCCATCGAGGTAGAGGACGCCTTGCACCGCCATCCCGCCGTCATGCTGGCCGCTGTGGTGGCGCAGCCGGATGGCAAATGGGGCGAAGTGCCTTGCGCGTTCGTAGAGCTCAAGCCCGGCGCCACCGCCACCGAGCTTGAGATCATCGAATTTTGCCGCAACCTGTTGGCGCGCTTCAAGGTGCCCAAGCGCATTGTGTTCGCCACCCTGCCCAAAACATCCACCGGCAAGATCCAGAAATTCATGCTGCGCGACCAGGTCAAGTCATCCACAGCCATTGAATGAACTCACACACCGGAATCTCCCAATAGGAACCCTCATGTCCAGTGACATCATTCTTCAAACCAAAGCGCTGACCAAAGAGTTTTTGGGTTTCGCGGCCGTCTCAGACGTTGACTTACAAATTCGGCGGGGCAGCATTCATGCATTGATCGGACCCAACGGTGCGGGCAAAACGACGGTATTCAACTTGCTGACCAAGTTTCACCGCCCCAGCTCAGGTTCGATCCAGTTCAATGGCATCGACATCACCCAGGAGAGCCAGGTGCAGGTGGCGCGACGGGGCATGATTCGCTCGTTTCAGATTTCAGCCACGTTTTCCCACCTGACCGCTATGGAAAATGTGCGGGTTGCGTTACAGCGAAAGCGCGGGGACTCCTTCAACTTCTGGTCGTCTGAGAAGCGTCTAAATGTATTGAACGAGCAGGCCATGGCTTTGCTGGAATCCGTTGACCTGGCGAGCTTTGCGCAGACCGTAGCCGTTGAAATGCCCTATGGCCGCAAGCGCGCGCTGGAGATTGCCACCACCTTGGCGCTTGACCCTGAGCTGATGCTGCTGGATGAGCCGACCCAAGGCATGGGGCACGAAGATGTGGGCCGCGTGGTCGAGTTGATCCGCAAAGTATCCAAGAACCGCACCATTTTGATGGTGGAACACAACCTGTCAGTGGTTGAAACCTTGTGCGACCGCCTGACCGTGCTGCAACGGGGCAGCGTACTGGCCGAGGGCGATTACGCCACTGTCTCCAAAGACCCGCGGGTTCTTGAAGCCTATGTAGGAGTTGAAGCATGAGCAGCGCACTAAACCCCATACACCCCAGCGGCGAGGTGCTGCGCGTCACCGGCTTGCACGCTTTTTATGGCGAGTCGCATATTCTTCATGGTGTGGATCTACAGGTAAACCGGGGTGAACTGGTGACCTTGCTGGGGCGCAATGGGTCGGGCCGCTCAACCACGCTTAAAGCGATTTTGGGATTGGTCGGGCGACGCACGGGCTCCATCATGTTCAACGGGACGGAAATCACCGGCATGGCCCCGCACCACGTTGCCCGGCTGGGCGTGGGCTTTTGCCCGGAAGAGCGCGGCATTTTTGCAGGGCTATCCACCGAAGAAAACCTGATGCTTCCGCCCGTGGTGGCCAGCGGGGGTATGACGTTGGAAGAAATCTACGGCATCTTCCCCAACCTGTATGAGCGGCGCAACAGCCCAGGCACTCGCCTGTCGGGCGGCGAACAGCAGATGCTGGCCATGGCCCGCATTTTGCGCACCGGTGCCAAGGTATTGCTGCTGGATGAAATCACCGAGGGGTTAGCCCCCGTGATTGTGAAGAAGCTGGGTGAAGTCATCCGCCTGCTCAAGACACGTGGCTACACGATCATTCTGGTGGAACAGAACTTTCGCTTTGCCGCACCGCTGGCCGACCGCCATTACGTGCTGGAACACGGCCACGTGATC
>JANMIH010000145.1:0-1799 GCA_031375685.1 Polaromonas sp.
CTCAACCAGTCGCGCCAGCACAACCCCGTCACCGGTATCACTGGCATTCTTTGCTATGGCGGCGGTATCTTTTTGCAGGCGATCGAAGGTGGCCGCATGCAGGTCAGCGAGCTGTACGGCCATATCCAAAAAGACACACGCCACAAAGACGTGGTGCTGCTGCACTATGAAGAAATCATGGAGCGCCGTTTTGGTGGCTGGACCATGGGCCAGGTCAATGTGGCCAAGCTCAACACATCCATCCTGCTGAAATACTCTGAAAAGCCAGAGTTCAATCCCTATGCGGTGTCGGGTGACGTGTCGCTGGCCTTGCTGGAAGAACTGATGGCGACAGCATCCATCATTGGCCGGTCCTGACCTTGAAGCGGCGGCAGCTACTCCGTTTCGGGGCTGCAGCGTGCAGCCCTTTTTTATGGCATCGCGTTTGGGCGCAAACCCCAGTTGAAGAACGCATCAGTCTGGAAGATGCGCGCCGCCTGCACGAGGCAGGCCAAGCTGTTCTGATCGATATTCGTGAGCCCGAAGAACACGCCACAGGTGTAGCAGCTGGCGTCAGGCTGCTGCCCATGAGCCAGATCAGTCAGCGATTGCGCGAGATCCCGGTTGACGCAAAAACGCCAGTGCTGCTGATTTGCCGAACGCAAAACCGGTCCAGTGCCACGCTGCGAGCCCTGCGCAAGCAACTGGGTGAAAAAAACTACGCGCATGTTCGTTTTGTCAATGGCGGGATGAGCGAGTGGGCGCAGCGCGGCTGGCCCATGGTCTCTCCTGCCAAGCCCTGAACGCCGTTCATGCGCTTGATTGGTTGCGATTTCTCGTCCAGCCCCTCCAGACACAAGCCTGTTGTGGTTGCAGTGTCGGATCATTCGGCAACTGAGTCCAATAAGTCCGGTCGCTGCACGCTCCTGAAAATCGAGCAATTTGACACGCTGGATGCTTGGGTCCAGTGGCTCAAAGCCCAGCCGCATTGGGTTGGCGGCTTTGATTTGCCTTTTGGCCTGCCGCGCGAGCTGGTTGAGGCACTGCAGTGGCCCACCGATTGGCTGGCCTGTATGCAGCACTACGCCCAGCTCTCGCGTGCGGACATTCGCGCCACTTTCAAAGCCTTTTGTGACGCGCGGCCCACCGGCGGCAAGTTCGCCCATCGCGCTGCTGACTTGCCAGCAGGCAGCAGCCCCAGCATGAAATGGGTCAACCCGCCGGTGGCCTACATGCTGCATGCGGGTGTGCCGCTTCTGATTGACGTGGGTTGCCATTTTCCTGGCCTGCACCCAGGCAACCTTGACAAGGTTGCACTTGAAGCTTACCCCGGCCTGCTGGCGCGCGAGGTGCTGGGCAGCCGCAGCTATAAAAGTGATGACAAGGCCAAGCAGACACCCGAGCGCCTGATTGCCCGCAAGGACCTGATCACCGCGCTGGAATTGGGCCAAACCCGCCTGAAACTGCGTCTTAAGCTCAGTCACGCGCAACGCGACATGCTGGTGGGGGATGCCAAAGGCGATGCGCTGGACGCGGTGCTTTGCCTGATGCAAGCGGCCTGGGCGCAAGGTCAGCACGATCAGGGCGCGCCCCTTTACGGTCTGCCGCACAACATGGATCCGCTGGAAGGCTGGATCATCACAGCCTGACCATGCCTTCAAACGCCTGCCCAAACTCAGGAGGGTGTAAGAAGTTTTGTGTAAACGGTCAAATGGCAGGAAACTGCCGTCTTTCAAGAAAGAAGCGAAATGACCGTAACGAACGAACTGATCGACCGCCTGCTGGCGAACTACAAAAAGCCTGAAGACCTCATCGGTGAA
>JANMIH010000164.1:0-6671 GCA_031375685.1 Polaromonas sp.
CCAATGCTGCAACCAAGGCAAGCGTTGCGTTCTGTGCAAACCACAAAGCGTCAGTCACGAAGGGTTTGCCTCCATCCGTCCTCAAACACCATCTCTAGCAAATCAGCACGATGCGCCCAGTTTTCAGCCTGCAACATGGGCTGCTCATAAAACGCTTCGACAGGGCCCCCCAGACACAAAATCGCTATCGGCTGGCTGCCTTCGGGCATGCGCATCAGTTCGGCCAACGCTTGCGGGCAAAACATCGACACCCAGCCCATGCCCAACCCTTCAGCCCGCGCAGCAAGCCACATGTTTTGAATGGCGCAGGCAGCACTTGCCAGGTCCATTTCAGGCAACGTGCGGCGGCCAAAAATATGTTGCTCACGGCCCGGCGGCATGGCGACGACCAGCACTTCAGCCGCCTCAAGAACGCCCTGCACTTTGAGCTTCATGAACTCGTCTTCACGCTTGTCCAGTGCTTGGGCTGTCAGGAGGCGTTCGCGCTCTACCAACGCATGCAGCGCCTGCCTCAAGGGCAGGCTGAGCACACGAATAAATCGCCACGGCTGCATCAGCCCGACGCTGGGTGCGTGGTGAGCGGCCAGCAGCAGCCGCTCCAATTGCTCGTCAGGCACCCTCCCACCGCAGAAATGACGCATGTCACGCCGCTCAAAAATCGCGCGGTACACGGCGGCTTGTTCAACAGCAGAAAACGCAGCGCTGCTCATGATGGCGTCAGTCTTCAATGCCGCGCTGGGCCGGTATGCCCGCCTTGAAAGCGTGCTTGACCATGGTCATTTCTGTCACAGTGTCGGCCAGTTCAATGATCTCGGGAGGGCAGCGCCGGCCGGTGATGACAACGTGGGTGTGGGTTGGCCTGTTAAACAGGGTTTGAATCACCTCTTCAACGCCGCCCAAAGGTTCCATCCAGCCGTAAATCAGCGGGTAAGTGAATTCATCCAGCACGACCATGAAGTACTCGCCACTTTGAATGGCGGCTTTGGCTTTTAACCAGCCATCGCGCGCCAACTGGCCTGAGTGTTCCAGGTCCTGGCTCTTCCAGCTGAAGCCATCACCCATGCCTTCGATGGGTATACCCAGTTGCTCGAACATGCGGTGTTCGCCAAACCGGGCTGTGGGCACTTTCATGAACTGAAAGATCTTGATTTTTTTGTTATGGACATGGGTGCGTCCATAAGCCCGCAACGCCAGGCCAAACGCAGCGGTGCTTTTGCCTTTGCCGTCGCCGGTGTTGACAATGAGCAGGCCGCGTCGCTCACCCTCAGGTTTTTCGTAAGGTTTGTCTTTGGGAGGTGTTTCGATTTGCATAGTAAGTTTCCTAACTGCCCCCTTAATTGGGGTCAAACTCCAATTAATTTATCAATTCAAATTTTGGGCAAAGCCACCCATTGGCCAGCCAGTTGATGAATGGCAATGCGCTGGTCAAACACAGCCTCAATCGCACGATGGCTTGAAACATCGCGGCAAGCGCCCTGGTGTGTGACACGACCAGCGGCCATGACCACCACATCATCAGCTTGTAGTGCAAACGAGACCTCGTGCAGCACGCTGATAACGGTTTGACCGCTGGCCACCAGTGCTTTGGCCAGCAGCAGCCAGTCGGTTTGATGCGGCGGGTCCAGGTTGGCCAGTGGCTCGTCCATCAGCAACACCTCGGCCTCGACAGCCAGCGCACGTGCCAGCAACACGCGCTGGCGTTCACCACCTGATAGCTGCCCCAGCGCCCTGCCCCGCCAGTCCCAGGCATGGGTAGATCGCAAAGCCTTTTCAACAGCAGCGTGGTCAGCAGCGCTGGCGGGAGCCAGCCAGGGCTGGTGCGGCAAGCGGCCCAGCATAGCCACGTCATAAGCTGTCAGGTCGTCAGCCGATGCTTCGTTTTGGCCCAGCCAAGACAGTTGCTGCGCACGCTGTTTGGCGAGCAGGCTTTGCATCGGCTGGCCGAGCAGTGCAACAGAGCCTGTGAACGGCATCAACCCCGCCAAGACCTTGAGCAAGGTCGATTTGCCTGCACCATTCGGTCCGACGATGCTGGTCCAGCGACCGCGCGGGAAATCTATCGAAATATTGCTTAAAACCTCGGTATTTCCGAGCCTGGCCGTTATTTCATGGGCCTGTATTGCGACCAATTTTTCAGCGACAACATCAATAGCGCTTCTCATAAGCCAGCACCTCTCCCGGTGTGCCTGTGCATCAGCCACAGCAGGTAGCCGCCGCCCAGCACGGCTGTCAGCACGCCCACTGGCAGCTCTTGCGGGGCCATGAGCCAGCGGGCCAAAATATCAGCCGACGCCAGCAGCACTGCCCCCATCAGGCTGGACAGCACAATCAGCCGTCCATGCGTGGTTTTAACCACTGAGCGCACCAGGTGCGGTGCAGCCAAACCGACAAAAGCGATCAAACCGGTTTGTGCCACCGCCGTGCCAGTGGCCAGTGCCAACACGGCCACCAGAGCGGCGCGCATTTGCGGCAGTTGCAGTCCCAGGCTTTGGGCGGTTGCCTCGCCGAGTGCCAGACCGTCAAGCACATGGCTCATCAGCCAGGCGGCCATCAGACTGATGCCAAACGCCGCGGCCATGACGGCGCAGGCCGTCCAGCCGACAAATGCGGTTGTGCCCAGCATGAATGCCTGCATGGCCTGCATGATGTCAGGCGTGAGCAGTAAAACCAGTGACGTGAATGCGCCCAGCACCACACCGACCACCACACCCGCCAACAGCAAACGCAGCGTGTGCTGCACGCCCTTGGCCAGCAGCAGCGTGAGCAATACCGCAGCAACTGCACCTAAAAACGCCGCGCCCGTCAACCCGACGCGCGCCACCCATTGCGTGGCCAACGGCGACACACCAAACAGCGCCATGGCCAGTGCCACGCCCAGCGATGCACCCGATGCACTGCCCAACAAATACGGGTCGGCCAACGGGTTGCGAAACAAGCCTTGCGCCACTGCACCCGCCAAGCCCAGCAAAGCGCCTGCCAGCCACGCACCCAGCGTGCGCGGCAAGCGGATTTCCCAGACGATAAGCATGGCCTGCGGGTCACGCGGCATGTTGGCCACCGATTCAAAACCCGTGCTGCCCACGGTGATGCCCAGCAGCAGCAAAACGCATGACGCCGCCAGCAACAGCACTGCCAACAAAACCGCCTGGCGATTTTGCGTGTTATTCATACGTCTCCAGGCACTTGGCCATGAGCCGCGCGGCCTCGGCCATGCGCGGACCGGGCCGAACCACAACATCAGAATCGCCCACACCAAACACGCACACACGGTTAGTTTTCACCGCTTTGATGCTGTTCCAGCCTGGGTAGGCCACCGCGTTGACCATGCTGCGGTTGCCAATCATGATCACATCCGGGTTGGCACGCAACCCGAATTCAGGGTTCAAGCGCGGGAACGGCCCCAGCTTGGCCGGCACAACGTTTTTCACACCCAGACGGGTCAGGGTTTCGCCAATAAATGACGACTCACCTGCGGCATATGGTCCACGGCTGACTTCAAAATACACCCGCGCTGTTTTGGCCTTGGCGGGCAACGACTGAGCTGCTGCCGACACGCTGCTGTCAATGATGCGCCACACCTTATCGGCACCTTGCGCGTCGGGCACAGCGAGCAGCACACCCAGCACTTGCAACACGCGTTTGACATCTGCATGGGTTTTGGTTTCCAGCGCCACGACCTTGATGCCGAGCGCCTCAAGCCGCTCAGATGACCGCGACTTGCCGGACACCAGCACCACGTCGGGTTTGAGCGCCACGATGGCTTCAATGTTCGGGTCCATGCCGCCCCCGAGTTTGGGAAGGTTTATTAAAGAATCGGGGAAGTTGGAATAGCGGTCCACGCCGACCAGGCGCTGGCATTGGTCCATCGCGCAAACGCCTTCAGTCAGTGACGGCAACATGCTGACAATGCGCTGCGGCGTTTGCGCAAAGGTAACAGTCACGCCCCGGTCGTCCGTGACTTGCAGGGCATGCGCAGCACCGCAAAAAACCAGCCATAACATCAGCAACTTTTTCATGGTCAGCCCTTTAAAGTCAATGGCAAACCGGCCGCCATGAAAGTCACACGCTCACAGGCTGCGGCGACTTCCTGATTCAGTCGCCCCAGTGCGTCCACAAAGTCGCGGGTTTCGCGTCCCATCGGAATCACGCCGAGTCCGATCTCGTTTCCGACCAGAACAACCGGGCCAGCTGCATCTTGAATTGCTATTAAAAGAGTAGCTAATTGCGCCTGTATTTGTTGCGCTACAGGCACATTTGATGCATATTTTGAGGTATTTTCAGTGTTTTCAGCATGTTCATGCGGCATCAAGACATTGGTGAGCCAAAGCGTGAGGCAATCAATAACCAACATGGTCTGCGGCGCGCTGTTGCTTTGAATCGCCTGCGCAAGCGCAATAGGCTCCTCTACCGTTGCCATACCGGGCACACGCTCTGCACGGTCTTGCTGGTGGCGGGCAATGCGCTGGGCCATCTCGTCGTCCCAAGCCGTGGCGGTGGCAATCATCACGGCTTTGTGATCAGGCGACTTGGCCACCCAGTCGCGCGCCAGCAGTTCAGCGCGGCGTGACTTGCCGCTGCGCTGGCCGCCCAAAATGAGTTCGCTACGCACCTTCATGCTGTTCGTTCCATTGAAGAATGATTTTGTGAATCTGCTCAACGCCTTCAGTGATGGATGCGGGCCCCGGCTGCAAAATTTCAGCCGATTTGATTTCAAACAGTTGGTCGTTTTTAACCGCGCTAACGTCAAGCCAGCCTGGCCTGGCCCGCACATGCGCTGGCCTGAACCGGCGGCCACACCAGGAGCCAAAAATAATGTCAGGGTTGCACTGAACGATCTGAAGCCCGTCGGCAATGATCCGGCCTTTGCCCATCGGTTCTTTGGCCAGTTCAGGAAAGCAGTCGTCGCCGCCTGCAATACCGATCAGCTCGGACACCCAGGCAATTGCACTGATATGCGGGTCATACCATTCCTCAAAAAACACACGGGGACGGCGTTTTAATGTCGCCGCCGCCGCTTCAATCTCCAGCAGTCGGTTTTGCATGGTTTGTATGAGAGCCAAGCCTTTTTCTGCTTGCCCGACCATCGCGGCCAACTGATACATCATGGAGAAAATCTCAGCCACACTGCGCTGGTTAAAGATCGTGACTTGTATGCCTTTTTTAATCAGCTGCGAGGCAATGTCGGCTTGCAGGTCTGAAAAGCCAATCACGCAGTCGGGTTGTAGCTCAACGATCTTGTCAACTTTGGCGCTTAAAAAGGCGCTGACTTTGGGCTTTTCTTCGCGCGCACGGGGTGGGCGAACGGTATAGCCCGAGATGCCCACAATGCGTCGCTCTTCACCCAGCATGTACAGCCATTCGGTGGGCTCTTCCGTCAGGCAAACGATGCGCTGCGGGCCGTAGTTTTGACCTGTTGGATGGCCGCGCCAGTCGCTGGTTTTATGCAGCATGTGGACCTTGCAAAAACAGGCCTGCAGCCGCTGCGGGATCAGATGCGAACCAGGCATGAAAGTAACTGGCCTTGACAGAGCCCTGAACATACAGAGCCTCACCCTCACCCCGCAGCTTGCGCCCCGGAGCAGCTTGGGTACGTGCTACTGCTGGCAATTCTGTATTGCAGGTCGAATAATGAAACGCATGGCCCCGCAAAACGCCTCCATCCACTTGAAGTTGCTGCGGCCCGAGTGCTGCCAGTCGCTTTTGTAGCGTGACGCTGCCAGGCATTACGCCCCACATGGGGTAACTGTCGCCACCAGAGGTGGTCAACGAGTCAAACAGCGCCATCATCCCGCCGCATTCAGCCCAAACAGGTTTGTCTGCGGTCACATGCGCCTGAATGCTGGTTCTCATAGCCGAGTTGGTTGCTAACGTTTCAGCATGCAACTCGGGGTAGCCGCCCGGCAACCACAGTGCGTCACATGCTGGCAATGCGCTGTCATTCAATGGCGAGAAGTAAACGATCTGCGCACCCATTGCTTGCAGGCAATCGATGTTGCCTGCGTAGGTAAAGCAGAATGCGGCATCACGCGCCACGGCAATGGTTTGACCTTTCAATGCGGTGTCTGGGAAAACCTTTTTGCTTGAATCAGGCGCCTCAAAAGGCGTAGACCACACCTGCAAATCAGCCGAACTCATCTGGCCAAGCGGCGTGTCAGCCAGGGCGTCAGCCGCCGCATCAAGCCTTTGCATCGCATCGCTCAACTCACTGGCCACGACCAACCCCAAATGCCGCTCGGGCAGCGTGAAGGCTTCGCTGCGCATCAGCGCACCGCGCCATTGGCTGGCATCACGCAAGCCAGTCTCAAGCATTTCGGCGTGGCCAGCAGACGCCACACGGTTAGCCAGCACCCCAGCAAAGGCCAAGCCCTCACGGTAGTGCTGCAAGCCCCAGGCCAAAGCGCCGAATGTACCCGCCATGGCGCTTGCGTCAATCACCGTGAGCACATGCAAACCAAACCGCTGGGCCAGGTCCGCCGCGCTGGGCTCCCCATCAAACAAACCCATCACGCCTTCAACAATGATGAGGTCTGCGTCAAGCGCAGCAGCATGCAGGCGCTGCGCACAGTCCGCCTCACCCGTCATCCACAAATCAAGCTGATGCACTGGGTTGCCGCTGGCCAGCGTCAACCAATGCGGGATATATATATATATATATATATATATATATATAT
>JANMIH010000190.1:0-3449 GCA_031375685.1 Polaromonas sp.
CGGCGGCGGCACGGCCAGTGTGGGCACAGACTACACAGCCGTCAACCAGACGCTGAGCTTTGCCGCAGGCGAGACCAGCAAGACCGTCACAGTAGCTGTCACTGACGACGCCGTAGCCGAAGTCGCTGAAACCGTCACCGCAGTCATCAGCAGCGCCAGCAGCGGCACCACTGTCACGGGCACGGCTACTGCCACCATCAACGACAACGATCAGTCATTCTGGAGCGTGGGGGGAACCGTTATTCGTGATCTCGAAAACTCAGGCTTCTTCACCTACATCGTCAGCCGCACAGGCGCCACCGCTGCGGCCACCATTGTGTTTGCCACTGCCAATGCCGGTGTGAGTGCGGACTACACAGCCGTCAACCAGACGCTGAGCTTTGCCGCAGGCGAGACCAGAAAAACGGTGCAGGTGGCTGTTATTGATGATGCCGTGTCCGCGCTTAATGATGGTGCCGACGTTTTCATTTCCAGCGCCAGCAGCGGCACCATTGTCATTAGCTGGGCCAGTTCCGGCATCGTGGACAACGATCAGTCCATCTGGGATTTGTCGCCAATATCTGGGGGCGACGACGAAGGCTCAGGCTCCATAGCCTTCTTTGTCACGCGCTCCCGCGGGGCTATTAATGGGGCTACCGAGGCGGCGACCATGGTGTTTGCCACCGGCGGCGGCACGGCCAGTGTGGGCACAGACTACACCGCCGTCAACCAGACGCTGAGCTTTGCGGCAGGCGAGATCAGCAAGACTGTCACAGTGGCTGTCATTGATGACGTCGTGGCCGAGTCCAGTGAAACCGTCACCGTCTCCCTCATCAGACCCAGCAGCGGCATCATCACTGGCACGGCCACTGCCACCATCAACGACAACGACCAGTCATTCTGGGCAGTGGAGGTCGCGGCCAACGCCAATGAAGACGCAGGCAGTCTGGCCTACACTGTCAGCCGCACAGGCGCCACCGCTGCGGCCACCATTGTGTTTGCCACCACCGGCGGCAGCGCCACCGCAAACACAGACTACACCGCCGTCAGCCAGACGCTGAGCTTTGCTGCAGGCGAGACCAGCAAGACGGTACAGCTTGCCGTGCTTGACGACGTCGTGGCCGAAGGCAGTGAAACCGTCACTGCCGCCATCAGCAGCGCCAGCAGCGGCACCATTGTTGCGAGCACGGTTAATGCCACCATTTTTGACAACGACCAGTCATCCTGGAGCGTTGGTGCCGCGGCCAACGCCAATGAAGACGCAGGCTTCCTGGCTTACAGTGTCAGCCGCACAGGTGCCACCGCTGCGGCCACCATTGTGTTTGCCACCACCGGCGGCAGCGCCACCGCAAACACAGACTACACCGCCGTCAACCAGACGCTGAGCTTTGCCGCAGGCGAGACCGGCAAGACGGTGCAGGTTGCCGTTATTGATGACGCTGTGGCTGAGCTTAATGAAACCGTGGGGGTCACCATCAGCGCCGCCAGCAGCGGCATCATTACCACTGCCACGGGCACCAGCACAGTCTTAGATAGAGACACTTACACCGCACCAGCCGGCGGGGTAGATACGCTCACCACAGGTACGGCCAGCGGCGCTTATGCAGGCGGTCACCTCATCGATACAGGTGACCTGACTGATGTGGTGACCATCGGCAACGAGCAGGTCGGCGGCACCAACATCAAGTTGGGGGCGGGTACCGACACGCTGGCTGTGGCCAATGCCGCCAATTTGCTGGTTAGCAACGCCCGTTACCAGGGCGGCACCGGTGTGGACACCTTGAGCTTCACTGCTGCTACCACCGCTGATTTGCTGGCGACCACGCTCATCAAAAACACCATGTTTACCGGGTTTGAAGTCATCAACCTGGGCCCCGGCAACCAGACGCTGAGCCTGAGCCTGGACGATGTGCTGATCATGACCAGTGTTAACGCGGTGGCCAACACCTTGCGCATTGTGGGCACGGCGGGCGATGTGGTCAACCTGCAGGCGCTGGGTAAACCGGTGTCCACGCCGGCAGCCGGTGCTACGCTGACGGATGTGGACGGTGCCACCTACTCGGTGGGGGCCAGCGCAGCAGGCAACGCCAGCTTCAACGATGTGACGATTGGTGGCACCACCTACGACGTGTACCAGTACCAGCATGCCAGCCAGACCATGACCATGCTGCTGGCCACCGGAGCGACCTACAATGTGATTTAAGGTGACGTGATGTACTGAGAAAAAGGGGCCGTGCGGCTAAAGTCGCACGGCCCCTTTTTTTAAGGCTTTCGCCATGACAAATAAAGGGGTCGCTTCAGAAAACGGAATTCAACCCAGGAAAAGCAGTCGGGTGCAAAGTGCTTTGACCCAATCGGTGAAGGTGATCGAAGCTGGGGTTTTACGCCCAAACTCTCGAAATTTCCCGCTAGCATTCAATTAGGCAAGCTCACAAGCCAAGCTCACAAGCCAAGTTCGCTGTGAGAGCCCAGGCGCACGAGCTGCAATACGGAATCATCCGGCTTTCGATAAATCAACACCAGATCAGGCTTGACGTGGCAATCCCGGTGGTCTTTCTGATCGCCTGTCAGCGCGTGGTCGCGGTGCTTCTCGGCCAGTGTCTGGTCATTCGCCAAAGCCGCGACAATGGCGACGAAATCACTTTGCAGCACTTGCCGATGGTGGCCTTTGGCCTCGCGTTTCAGGTCTCGCTTGAATTGGCCCGATTGCTTAATCGTCCGCATCAAGCACCGCTTGCAGTTCGCCAAGTGTCACAGTTTCCAGATTGCCACGACGCGCTTTTTTCATGGCTTCAATGGTGGCGGCATTTGGCACCAGTGGCTCGAACGGCAACGCTTTTTCATGCGCGACACGGGTCAGCAAGATGCGAAAAGCGTCCGATAAGGTCAGCCCCATCGCTGCGAGCACAGCACTCGCCTCTTGTTTGATGTGCTCGTCGATACGAGCACGCACTATGGCATTTGCAGTCATGGTTTATTCCTTCAGGTGATAATGAGCCACATTGTAGCCCAAAAACCCAAAAACCCAAAAACCCAAAAACCCAAAAACCCAAAAACCCAAAAATGCATTGACCATATTGTTGGAACGACACCTGGTGCAAGGCAACGACATGGCGTTGGACTTGCTCCGGCAAATTTCACCAGCAGCTTGGCAGCGCCTGCACCCCCTTGGGCGCTTTGCGTTCAGAAATAAGAGCAACCCAATTGACTTGGAAGCGATTTTGGCGGGGATTGACTGGGGATAGTCCAGAGGCGGGAAATTTCGAGGGTTTGGGCGTACAACCCCAAGTTGCTGCATGTGCTGGTCAATCCTGGCTACCAGACGGCGCAATTCATCCTAAATCCGGCAGTTAGCCAGTCGCCATAAGTTGCTTTGGTGCTATCCAGGGCGGCAATGGCCGGGTGATTTTGGCCACCACATAGTTCAGGAACGCCGTCCACCTGTTGGTGCTCGGCAACTGCTCCGCAAC
>JANMIH010000258.1:0-2428 GCA_031375685.1 Polaromonas sp.
GATGGTCGCCATCCCAGAGCTCGATGGCGCCACGGGCTCAATGGTGTTTGGCGGTCGCGGCAGTGCAGAACACATCATCTGCACCGGCTGCACCCACGCTTGTTCCTTTAAAAATGCCGTCGATGCGCACGACATGCACAGTTGCATTGAGCGCGCCGACATGCTGGCCGCCAGAGTCGGCAAGCTTGTGGACTTGCGCCGCTCAGAACGGGCCGAACGCAAGGTTGCAGCGGTGGTGTTTAACTTCCCGCCCAACGCAGGCGCTACAGGCACAGCCGCATTTTTGTCGGTCTTTGAGTCGCTGTTCAATGTCATGACCGCCATGAAACGCCAGGGCTACACGCTTGACGTGCCAGCCAGTGCCGACGCACTGCGTGAAATGATCATCACGGGCAATGCCTCCCTGCATGGGGCGATGGCCAACGTCCACACCAAAATCAGTGCCGATGATCATGTCAAGCGTGAAAAGCACCTGCGGGAAATCGAAGCTCAATGGGGTCCAGCACCTGGCAAGCAGCAAAGTGACGGCAGCAGTATTTTTGTGCTGGGCGAACGTTTTGGCAACGTGTTTGTCGGTATCCAGCCCGCCTTCGGCTACGAAGGCGACCCAATGCGCCTGCTGTTTGAAAAAGGCTTTGCACCGACACATGCCTTCTCAGCTTTTTACCGCTGGCTGCGGGAAGATTTTGGTGCAAATGCCGTGCTGCACTTCGGCACGCACGGCGCGCTTGAATTCATGCCAGGCAAACAAAACGGCATGACCGCCACCTGCTGGCCAGACCGCCTGATTGGCGACTTGCCAAATATGTATTTGTATGCGTCCAACAACCCGTCAGAAGGCACGATTGCCAAGCGCCGCGCTGCTGCCACGCTGATCAGTTACCTCACGCCGCCTGTTGCACAAGCAGGTTTGTACAAAGGTCTGGTTGAGCTCAAAGACATGCTGGAGCGCTTTCGCGGCCTGGAGCCTGAAGCTAAAAGCGAGCGCGATGAACTCGCTGTGATGATTCAAGCGCAGGCTGCTGAGCTTGAGCTGACCAGCATCGAGCCTGCCTGGGGCGCCAATGCTGATTTACAGATCACCAAACTCAACAACAATGTGCTCGAAGTTGAATACACACTGATCCCTTACGGACTGCACGTGGTGGGCCAAGCCCCCAGCCCTGCAGAGCGTGTTGATTTGCTGCTGTCATGCGCCGAGGCATCGCACGGCATCAAGCCCGAGCGAGCTTTGATTGAGGCGCTGGTGGCAGGCGGTAGCGCTGAAGTATTGGCAGCGCAGGATGCAAAACAGTTGGCCATGCTCAATGACCTGGCTGAGATTGACAAACTGATGGCTGAAGATCATGAGATTGACGGCATTTTGCGCAGCCTGGATGGCCGCTTTTTGCGCCCTGCCCCGGGCGGTGATTTGCTGCGCACACCTGCTATTTTGCCGACAGGTCGCAACTTGCACGGTTTTGATCCTTTCCGCATTCCCAGCACCTATGCGGTGATGGACGGTGCGCGTCAGGCCGAACGCCTGCTGCAAAAGCACATGGCTGACGGCCACGCTTTTCCTGAAAGTATTGCGATGGTGCTGTGGGGCACAGACAACCTGAAAAGTGAAGGCGGCCCCATTGCGCAGGTGCTGTCGCTGATGGGTGCCAAGCCGCGCTTTGACAGCTATGGTCGCCTCGCAGGCGCTGAACTGATCCCCCTGGCGCAGTTGACGCGCCCCCGTGTTGACGTGATCATCACGCTGTCAGGTATTTTTCGAGACTTGCTGCCGCTGCAAATCAAACTGCTGGCTGAAGCGGCTTTCATGGCGGCGAGTGCCGATGAGCCCTTGACGCAAAACTTTATTCGCAAGCACGCTCTGGCTTTTCAGGCTGAACATGGTGGCGATCTGGAAACCGCATCACTGCGCGTTTTTGGCAACGCTGAAGGCGCTTACGGCTCCAACGTGAACAGCCTGATTGACAACAGCCGCTGGGAAGATGGCGATGAGCTGGCCGAAACCTACAGCCGCCGCAAAGGTTTTGCCTACGGCCGTGCAGGCCGTCCCGTACAGCAAGCCAAGTTGCTGCAAAGCGTGTTGGCTGGCGTGCAATTGGCTTACCAAAATCTTGACTCGGTAGAGCTTGGTGTGACGACCGTTGACACCTACTTTGATACCTTGGGCGGCATCAGCCGTGCCATCACCCGCGCCAAGGGCGGCGAGGCGGCGCCGGTGTATATCGGCGATCAGACGCAGGGCAGCGGCAAGGTGCGCAGCCTGCAGGAACAGGTGGCGCTTGAAACCCGCACGCGCACGCTCAACCCGGTGTGGATCGAAGGCCAGTTGAAATATGGCTATGAAGGCGTGCGCCAGGTCGAAGCCGCGGTGACCACCACCACCGGTTGGTCGGCCACCACCGGCCAGGTCGATCCGTGGGTGTATCAGCGC
>JANMIH010000305.1:0-3740 GCA_031375685.1 Polaromonas sp.
TTGAACAGGCGGCGCAGGAATCAGGCATGCCCGCGACCAGTCGGGGTGTGATGCGTGTTGTGGTGGAGCCTGCACGCTTTAACATCAAGGACTACTTGTGGACTGGCACGATTGGCCTGGCGACCTTGACAGGGCAGGTCACCGTGGTGGTGTTTTTGACCTACTTTTTAATGGTCGCGGGCAACACCTTCAGGCGCAAGCTCATCAAGCTGGCCGGGCCGTCGCTGAGCAGCAAAAAAATCACCCTGCAGGCGCTGGATGAAATCACCGGGCAAATTCAGCGCTACTTGCAGGTGCAACTGGCCACCAGCGCACTGGTGGGGGTGCTGACGGGCCTGGCTTTTTGGGCCATCGGGCTTGAGAATGCGGCGGTTTGGGGTATTGCTGCCGGGGTGTTGAATCTGGTGCCTTATGTGGGTTCGCTGGTCACGGCTGTCGCATCCGGCGGTGTGGCGTTTTTGCAATTTGGCTCCATCAACATGGCGCTGCTGGTGGCTGGTGCGTCAATGCTGATTCACACCATTGTTGGCAATCTCATCACCCCGTGGCTGACCAGCCGTGCCAGCCGCATGAACCCGGTGGCGGTGTTTGTCGGCTTGCTGGCCTGGGGCTGGCTCTGGGGCGTGTGGGGGTTGCTGCTTGGGCTGCCGATTTTGATGATTGTCAAATCGCTGTGTGACCGGGTCGATGACCTGAAACCCATTGGCGAATTTTTGGGCGCCTGACCTTGACGTGGTTTGCGAATGGTCATCGCCGCGGCGACCCTCTTTGCGGTGCTTGTTCAAACCATCATTGTCGGCATGCTGTTCTAGCGCGAGGCCATCATCACCACCTGGGGCAGGGCGGCACATAAACCGTTGATTTTGCTGAATTTGCACCAAACGGTAACGCGACCTGGTGTCGTTTCAAGAAAAGTTCATTGTGTTTTCCCTAGACGATTTTGCGTTGTAGCCGTCTAAGATTTTGTTGGCGCTTGTGAGTGCTGAACGAATCAACAACGAGGGAAACATCATGCAACAACATCTCTGGGCAAGCTTTGCCCGCCCCGCTTTGGTTGTGTCAATGTCTGTGCTGCTGGCCGCCTGCGCCAACATGCCTGGTGAATCCGCCAGCACCGCCCTGCAGCGCGCCAACACCGCCATGGGCGGCGCAGCGCTGAAAAGCATTTCTTTTGCCGGCACAGGTACGGGCGCCACTTTTGGACAAGCCTATCTGGCAGGCCAGGCCTGGCCCAAAATCACTTACTCAAGTTTTTCGCGTGTCGCTGACTATGAAAATGCCGCCTTCCGGGAAGACGCTGCGCGCACCCGGGCTGAACCCAACGGTGGCGGTGCCATTCCGCTGATGGGGCTGGGCGAGCAGCGCACCACAGGTTTGATGCGCGGTGCCAGCGCCTGGAACATGGTGGGTCCCGCACCAGTTGCCTCGCCCGTGGCTTACGACATGCGCGTTCATGATTTGTGGACGACCCCACACGGGGTGATCAAGGCCGCCATGGCCAACAACGCCACATCGGCCATGCGCACGGTCGATGGCAAAACGCTCACCGCCGTGTCTTTTGCTGTGCCGGGTCGCTACCGGGCCACCGCACTCATCAACGCTGCGGGTCTGGTCGAGCAGATTGAGTCCACCCAGCCGCACCCAGTGACAGGCGACACCGCGTCCGTCATCCGCTTTTCGGACTACAAAGACACGGGCGGGGTGAAGTTCCCGATGCGTATCCAGCAAAGCATGGGCGGCCACCCGGTGCTGGACCTGACGGTGAACGACGTCAAACCCAATGTACCTGCCGGGATAGAAATTCCCGCACTTGTAGCGGCTTTTGCTGAAAACGTGGTGGCCACCAAGGTCGCTGATGGCGTCTGGCACATGGCGGGCGGCTCCCACAACAGTGTGGCCATTGAGATGAAAGACCACATGATGGTGGTGGAAAGCCCCCTGTACGACGGCCGCGCCATGCCCATGCTGGCTGCGGTTAAAAACCTCAGCCCTGGCAAGCCGATTCGCTTTGTCGTCAACTCTCACCACCACTTTGACCATTCAGGCGGCCTGCGCAGCGCTGTGGCTGAGGGCGCAACGCTGGTCACCAGTGAGCTGGCTCGGCCATTTTTCGAAGCCACGATGGCCAACCCCAACAGCATCAAGCCAGACGCCATGCAGTTGTCAGGCAAAAAAGCAGCGGTGACAGGTGTCAGCGGCAAACGCACCTTTACCGATGGGGCGCGCGTGGTGGATGTTTACTACATTGAGGGCAGCGTTCACGCCAACGGCTTTTTGATGGCCCACATGCCCAAAGAAAGGCTGCTGATCGAAGCTGACGCCTACACCCCAGGCGCACCCAATGCGCCCGCGCCAGCCGTGCCCAATGCCCTGCATGTGAATCTGGTGCAAAACATCGAGCGCCTTCAACTCGGCATCGACCAGATTTTGCCGCTGCATGGCCGCGTGGTGCCCCTGAGCGAGCTGTACACCGCGATTGGCAAGAAAATGTGAGCTTGTCGGCTAAATGATGGCTGAAACAGCCGATTTTTAGTGTTATTTTGGGCTTAGGACCAGTGAATATGTACGTAAGCAGCTACTAAAATAGTAGCGCTTTGAGTGATCTGGTCAGCGTGATACCGGTACATCCGAGCCTGACCCTTCTAACATTCAGACACCTGCCTGAACCTTCGCATTGCAATTGAACGCCTGTCAAAAACTTTCAGTCAGGCGGGGGCCAGGCTTCAAACAGGCTGAAGACTGCGCGGGGCTTTCCAAAAGCTTTCTTGTGCGGGATTAAAGTGCGCCTCCAAAGTGCCATACAGATGGAGTGCTTTTTGTGTGTTGTCCTGCATGTCATTGCAGGTATACACATCCACTGTGACAAGTCCTTCTTCGGGCCAGGTATGAATGGCCAGGTGAGACTCAGCCAGCAGTACCGTGCCAGTCACACCCTGCGGCTCAAACTGGTGAAACACATCGCCCACAACGTTCAGGCCGGAATCTCTGGCGGCGTTCATGCACAGCAGGCGCAGGGTGCTGGCCTGGTTCAGCGATGGCGCAGAAAAGTCGCAGCCATGCCATTCGCACAACAAGTGGGTGGCTTGACGGGCTTTTGGCGGCGCTATGGCAGGGTGTTGGAAGCAGTGTTCATCACACCAGCGCCATTTGTTGGCGTGCGTTTTCGCGGATCGGCAGTGTGAAGGCGCGCTCATCTGGCAGCAGGGCGTAAGCGCGCACATGCTGGTTGCATATAAACCAGATCTCGTCGCGGTCATTGCTCAAGACAAAATAGGCGTCGCTGGTTTCAGAGGGGTGGTACAAACCCAGCGCCCGATAGGCATGGCCCAGTGAAAAGCCGCTGTCGAGTGGAAATGGCTTGAGGCCGTTGTCAAGCTCTTCAATGCGCACATACAGGCCGGGTTCGAGTGATGTCATGGGTGTTGCCAGATCGGGGTTGTCTAGCAGCCCATGCTAAAGACGCAAGCAGCGCTGTGCGAGTTGTGGCAAGCCCGAGCTGAAGTAGGACTAAAACCTATGCCAGATGGTGCCAAAAGCCAGCCATCAATTCTAAAAATCGCTTTTTTAGGCCATTTATACCTATCATTTAGGGCTTTAGACCAATGAACCTATTTCCGGCAGTTGACAGGCCATAAACGGCCTGCAAGCTAGACTACAAGCCAGTTTCAACGGATTTGAGGGAGTCACCAAATGGGTGAAGCCAAGAGGCGTCAAGTTCAGGCTCAAAGTCAAGCTTTGCA
>JANMIH010000378.1:0-3042 GCA_031375685.1 Polaromonas sp.
CGCAGCTCGAAGTCCCTATCATCACCACCATCATAGGCGAAGGCGGCTCCGGCGGCGCTCTGGCTATTTCGGTGGCTGACCAGGTCGTGATGCTGCAATATTCGATTTACTCGGTCATCAGCCCAGAAGGTTGTGCCTCGATTTTATGGAAGACATCCGACAAAGCCGAAGTAGCCGCTGAAGCTTTGGGCATCACCGCGCACCGCCTGAAAGCGCTGGGCGTGATCGACAAAATCGTCAATGAGCCAGTCGGCGGCGCGCACCGCGATCACAAGCAGATGGCAGCGTTTTTAAAGCGCGCTTTGAACGATGCTTTCAGGCAGGTCAGTGACTTGAAGGTCAAGGAATTGCTGGACAGGCGTTACGAACGGCTGCAAAGTTATGGCCGGTTTACCGATACCAAAGCTGACGACAAATAGTTCGGCACGTCTGGAAATCGACGTTCAGACACCTGTTGCCGTTTCCTACAGCGGCGGAGCAGACTCTACTGCCTTGCTGTTGATGTTGGCCCGCCAGCACCCCGGCCAGGTGCAAGCGATTCACATCCATCATGGGTTGCAGGCCGCGGCTGATGACTTTGAGGCGCATTGTGAGGCGTTTTGTGCAGCGCTTGGCGTACCGTTGCATGTGGTGCATGTGGATGCCAAAGCTCAAACTGGCCAAAGCCCTGAAGATGCGGCTCGCAAAGTACGTTACGCGGCACTTTCAGGCAAAATTAAAGAATTAAATGATGCTCTAGCGCAACAAAGTCGGGCGCAAGCAGCTATTAAATCAATAGCCCTTGCCCAGCATGCAGATGACCAGATTGAAACGCTGTTGCTGGCGCTCAGCCGTGGAGCCGGGCTGCCGGGCTTGGCCGCCATGCCGGCTGTCTGGCAGCGGGATGGCGTCGAATTTGTCCGGCCTTTGCTGGACATGACATCGCTGGACATCCGTTCGTACCTGGCTGCGCACGGCTTGGCGGCGAGACACCCAGGTAGCGCCAACACCGGGTCGGGTTGGGTAGAAGACCCGACCAATACCAACACGCAATTCACCCGCAATCGCATTCGCCACGACTTGATCCCCGCGCTTGAAAAAACCTTTCCGCAGTTCAGACAAACCTTTGCCCGGTCAGCGACGCATGCGGCTGAAGCCCAATCAATACTGGCGCAAATAGCGACCGAAGACATATCCAAAACTGCGAATCCACCGCGAATTGTTGCTTTGCAAGACCTGACCCCGCAGCGCCAGGGAAATCTATTGCGTCATTGGCTAAAAACAACGCATCAAGTCAGCCCCAGCACCGCCCAACTGGCTGAACTGCAAAGCCAGATCGTCAACTGCACAGACCGTGGCAAGCAACTGCATATCAAAGTGGCCAGCGGCTACGTGGAGCGGCGGGGTGACGTGCTTGCGTACTTACCCTAGTCGCCACTTGTCCGCTGGCTATAATTTAAGGCTTTGCCACCTCAGGCAAAAGCATTTCAAATCAAACAAAAAATGGCTTTAATCGTTCATAAATACGGCGGCACGTCGATGGGTTCAACCGAACGCATCAAAAACGTTGCCAAGCGGGTGGCCAAGTGGGCGCGCGCTGGCCACCAGATGGTGGTGGTGCCCAGCGCCATGTCTGGTGAAACCAATCGCTTGCTCGGCTTGGCCAAGGAGTTGTCGCTAGCCTCGCCTGGCGACACGCACAGCCGCGAGCTTGATGCGCTGGCCGCCACGGGAGAGCAGGCATCCAGCGCGCTGCTGGCCATCGCGCTGCAAGCCGAGGGCATGCCATCTGTCAGCTATGCGGGCTGGCAAGTCGCCATCAAGACCAACACGGCCTACACCAAGGCACGCATTGAGTCAATTGACGACAAGAAAGTGCGAGCCGACTTGGACGCAGGCAAGGTCGTCATCATCACGGGCTTTCAGGGTGTTGACGACGGTGGCAACATCACGACGCTAGGGCGCGGTGGTTCAGACACATCAGCCGTGGCGATTGCTGCAGCGCTCAAGGCGCACGAATGCCTGATTTACACCGACGTGGACGGCGTGTACACCACCGACCCGCGCGTGGTGCCCGAAGCTCGCCGTTTGCAAACTGTGAGCTTTGAGGAGATGCTGGAAATGGCATCGATGGGCTCCAAAGTCTTGCAAATCCGCTCGGTCGAGTTTGCCGGGAAATACAAGGTGCCGCTGCGGGTACTGTCCAGCTTTACCGACTGGAATATTGACATTCATGAAGAAGCCAAGTCTGGCACTTTGATCAGTTTTGAGGAAGATGAAAACATGGAACAAGCCATCGTATCGGGCATCGCTTTTAACCGCGACGAAGCCAAAATATCTGTCCTGGGCGTGCCCGACACCCCCGGTATTGCGTATCAGATTCTGGGCGCGGTGGCCGAGGCGAATATTGAAGTCGATGTGATCATCCAGAACATCAGCAAAGAAGGCAAAACCGACTTCAGCTTTACCGTTCACCGCAATGATTTTGCCAAGGCGATGGACTTGCTCAAAGCCAAGGTGTTGCCCGATTTGAAGGCCACTGAAGTCATTGGTGATGCCAAAATTTGTAAAGTCAGCATCGTCGGCATTGGCATGCGCAGCCACGTGGGCATCGCCAGCAAAATGTTCAAGGTGCTGGCTGAAGAGGGTATCAACATTCAGATGATTTCGACCAGCGAGATCAAAACATCGGTCGTGATCGACGAAAAATACATGGAGCTCGCCGTGCGCGCGCTTCACAAAGCGTTTGACCTGGACCAGGTCGCCGCCTGATGTTGAATCCGAGTTGTTGTGAGATAATTGCTTAGCTGGAATCGTGACCGAGTGGCCGAAGGTGCTCCCCTGCTAAGGGAGTATGGGGTGTAGAGCCTCATCGAGAGTTCGAATCTCTCCGATTCCGCCAGCTACAAAAACTGAAAAGCCCCGAGATGTAAATTTCGGGGCTTTTTTTACGCTTGCACCATGCTCAGTGCAACAGCACCACGCGCCGCCATGTGGCATCAGCCAGCAGCAAACAGACTGCACCGGGCGCATCAGGCAGGCGCGCGATGCGCTCAATACGCG
>JANMIH010000384.1:0-2418 GCA_031375685.1 Polaromonas sp.
TATCTATTACGGCGCCATGTACGGCGGCTCTACCACCTCAATATTGCTGAATACGCCGGGTGAAACCGCGAGCATGGTCACGGCCATGGAGGGCAACAAAATGGCCAAAAGCGGCCGTGCGGGTGCGGCGCTGGCCACAGCGGCCATCGGTTCTTTTGTGGCGGGCACGATTGCCACCGTCATCGTGACGCTCTTTGCCCCCATCGTGGCAGACTACGCCGTCAAATTGGGGCCGCCTGAATACTTCATGCTGATGTTGCTGGCCTTTACCACCGTCAGTGCGGTGCTGGGCAAAAGCACGCTGCGCGGGCTAACCGCGCTGTTCATTGGTCTGGCCGCAGGGCTGGTCGGGCTGGACCAAATCTCAGCCCAGGCGCGCTACACCGGCGGCGTGCCCGAGCTGCTGGACGGCATTGAAATCGTACTCGTCGCCGTCGGCCTGTTTGCCGTGGCTGAGGCGCTGTACGCCGTGCTGTACGAAGGCAAGCAAAACGATACGCAAAACAAGCTCAGCAAGGTTTACATGACGGGCAAAGACTGGCGTCGATCCATCCCCGCCTGGCTGCGCGGCACGGCGATTGGCGTGCCGTTTGGCTGCATTCCCGCAGGCGGCACCGAGATTCCGACTATCCTAAGTTACGCCACTGAAAAAAAGATGGCCAAGGACAAATCAGAATTCGGCAACCAGGGCGCGATTGAAGGCGTCGCCGGGCCAGAAGCGGCCAACAACGCCACCGTGACCGCCGCCATGATTCCGTTGCTGACGCTGGGTATTCCCACATCCAACACCACCGCGATTTTGCTGGGTGCGTTTCAAAACTACGGCATTCAGCCTGGCCCGCAACTCTTCAGCAGCTCGTCCACGTTGGTATGGGCTTTGATTGCCTCGCTGTACATCGGCAACGTCATGCTTCTGGTGCTCAATTTGCCGTTGGTCGGGCTGTGGGTGAAATTGCTCAAAATCCCCAAACCCTATTTGTACGCAGGCATCCTGATTTTTGCCACCGTCGGCGTCTACGGCATGCGGCAAAGCGCGTTTGACTTGTTTTTGCTCTACGCCATTGGCGTGCTGGGCGTGGTGATGCGGCGCTTTGACTTCCCGACAGCGCCCGTCATTGTTGGCATGATTCTGGGCCCACTGGCTGAAGCGCAATTGCGCAACGCCATGTCCATCGGCGAGGGCAGCGCGATGGTGTTTGTACAGCGCCCGGTGTCACTCATCCTGATCTTCGTGGTCATCGGCGTGCTGGTTTTGCCGCGTTTGGCCAAACGCTGGTCAGCGCGGGTCAAACTGGCCTGAAAAAGGCTGTTTTAGGCTATTTTTAAGTTTCATTTAGGCCTGTAGACCAATGAATACGGGCGCAAGCAGTTATAAATAACGTAGCAGTTTTGCCGCCTAACTTGAAGGCAATTGTCTCTTTTCATGTTTAATTGATTCAAAAAATATGCTTTAAAGTATACTTGCCCGAGTCATTTGATAAGGAGTTCCCGTCATGTCGCAAATCACGTTGTACTTGGACGATGCTACACAGGCGTTAGTCGATCAAGCCGCACAGGCTCATGGCCTGTCAAAAAGCCGCTGGGTGGCGGACATCATTCGCAAACATGCCGCCCATGACTGGCCACAAGATTGCCTGGATTTAGCGGGTAGTTTTACCGACTTTCCGCTGCAAGAACCGGGCGCTGCCCCGCAGCAGGCAGACGTTGCCCGTGTGGGCTTTTGATTGTGATGCTGATTCTTGACAGCAACACCATCAGCTACTACTTTCGCGGCGACCCGCTGGTAGTGCCTCGCCTGCAAGCGCTACGCCCTGCCGATTTGGCAGTGCCAGCCATCGTTGAATATGAGCTGCGTTACGGGTTGCTGCGCTTACCCAGCCCGGCAGCCACCCCGCGTTTGGCCGCATTGGCAAAATTTTTGCAACCCATGCAGTGTCTACCGTTTGACAGTGAATGCGCCGCACATGCCGCCCGACTTCGCGTCGAGCTGGAGGCCGCAGGCACACCGATTGGCCCGCACGACACGCTGATTGCCGCCACCGCGCTGCGCCATCAAGCAACGCTGGTCACGCGCAATGTTCGAGAATTTTCTCGGGTATCGGGCTTGCAGTGTCTCAATTGGCATGAGGTGGCTTAAGCAATTGTGATTGTTGAGTTTGAGCCTAAAGTCGGGTGCTAAAACTCGTATTTGGCGTATTTTCAGGTATCAAATCGAGCTGTAAACCAATGAATATGTGCGCAAGTAGCTCCTGATTAAATAGCGTATCTCGGGTTACGCTGCGCTAACCAGACCGACTCACAGCCCACGCCACCCGCCGCTTTCCTCACGCCGGGCGCGGCCCAGGGCTTCCAGTGTTTCCAGAATGCGGGGCAAGCCCTTTTTCCACGGGCCTTTGCCTTTGAAGCTGGCTTCTATGG
>JANMIH010000396.1:0-6324 GCA_031375685.1 Polaromonas sp.
CACCTTCCTGACCGACCAGGGTGTCTTCAATCCAAGAAGCTGTTCATACAAGGCGGTGTCTTTCATGTTCAGGCCGGAAAGTTTGAAAAACCAGATTCTCCACGACTCAGTGAAAAATCACAGTGAAATTGGTGAAGAACCAAATTTTTTATTGAAACGAAATACTAGACGGGGTCTCTTCAATTAAGCGCACTCAAAGTGCGTTGGAGTCTTCAGACTTACCCGCCTACGGTCTGACCTGTTTTGCCATCACTGCATAAATCGCCTGAGCAACCGGTGGTGTACCTCCCTGTTCAACAAATCAAATATTTCAGCTCAAGCCGCAGCCGCTGCATATCCCGACTGGTACGGTCTGTCCTGGCTAAGCAACGCCCACGCAATACGGGCATTCTTATTGGCAAGTGCAACAGCAGCCACATTGTGGTTTCGTCTGGCCAGCAGCTTGTTAAGCCAGTCAGCCTGATCTTGTGGCGGCTTGCCACACTTGGCTCTACTCAGAGCTACCCGCACAATGGAGCGCGCCCCGTGGATGAGCAGTGTTCGCAAGTAACAGTCTCCCCGCTTGCTGATTCCAAGCAAAACGCTTTTACCGCCGCTGGAATGCTGGCGCGGCACCAACCCCAACCACGCGGCCAATTGCCTGCCGCTGTCAAAGCTTTTGGCATCGCCAACACTGGCAACCAATGCGCTGGCCGTGATCGGGCCAATACCAGGCACGGCTTCGAGTTTGCGGCTCAGTGCATTGTTTTGATGCCACGCCTTGATCAGCCCCTCAAGCTGCGTGACTTGCCGGTTTAGCTCGCCCAGATGATCAAGAAGGCGTTGTATCAACAACCGAAACGAGCCCGGCAGCGCCAGACTGGCATCTTCGATCAGTTCGGGGACACGGGTTTTAACGTGCGACAGGCCCTGCGGCACAACCAAACCAAACTCCGCAAGCCGGCCGCGTATCTGGTTGGCCTGGGCGGTACGTGCCTGGACAAAGCCTTGGCGGATGCGGTGCAGCGACAGTACTGATTGCTGCTCAACATTCTTGATCGCTACAAAGCGCATGTTGGGCCGGGCGACTGCCTCGCAAATCGCTTCTGCATCAGCGGCATCGTTTTTGTTGGTCTTGACATACGGTTTGACAAACTGCGGTGCAATGAGTTTGAGCGTATGGCCAAAACTTGTCAGCTTGCGTGCCCAGTGGTGTGCTCCCCCACAAGCCTCCATTCCTATAAGGCACGGCGGTGTATTGGCAAAAAATACAGCCATCTGCTCGCGTTTGAGCTGCTTTTTAAGCACCGCCTTGCCTTGCTGGTTGATGCCGTGAATCTGGAACACATTTTTAGCCAGATCAATTCCTATCGTTGTCAGCTGCATGATGAACGCTCCTGTCAAAAGTTAAGTGGTTAAATCGCATCGCCACTTTGGCATATCGAGGTGGGAGCGTCCATCCCATTAATTGTTTTCGTTTCAGGTGGTTTTGGCTGTTTTTAAGACGCCGAATAGGTCTATAACCCAATAAATACGGGCGTAAGCAGCTCCTGAATTAATAGCTACTTGGAGTTAATCAGCGCTTAAACCCGATTGTTCCCTCAACCCATCAAAAAATCAAAGCACGGCCTCCAGCCCCTTGCGCTCTAAAAGATCAAGCAGCTTTGATGACGGCCCGCTGGGGTGCTTTTCACCACCCTCCCATTTGCGCACGGTGGACAGGCTGGTGTTCAGTACCGCAGCCAGCACAGCTTGGCTTAGTTTGAGCTGGTCACGGAGTGCGCGGATTTTTTCACTGCTGTAGTCGGGCACGGGCGCCAGGCACAGCGCATCGAACTTGTGCATATTGCGCTTGTGAATAAACCCGAGGCGATGCAAGTCACTGGCGGTCTCGTGGACGGCTTCGAGAATGGGGCTTTTTGTTTTGGCTTTCACTTTGGGTTCAGTCTTTTGTGTCATGGCAGATTTCCTCTAATGTTGTGTCTTCAACCGCCTGGCTGAGTTGTTTGCCCGACAAGGCAAGCAAGTCACTGGCCAGGGCTTGAAGCGCTTCCAGCTCGTCGCTAGAAATATTGGCACGGTCACTTTTTTCAAAACCGTAAACGAAAAACCAGCGACTGCCTTTGTTGGTGGCAATCAGTGTGCGAGCACCGCCGCGTTTGCCACGGCCAGCCAAACCGATGCGTTTTTTGACGACACCACCGCCCAGTTCAGCATCAATCAAGCCCTCGGTCATCTCCAGGACAGCAGCACAGAGCGCAGCATTGGTCAGTTCTGTTTTGCGCATCCAGCGCTTGAAGTGACGGGTTTTGAAGACTCGTGTCATAAACCAAATTATGCCACTAAGTGCCGTATATTTAGTGCTATCTTAAAAACACAGATTTGCGAAGTTTTAAAAAAAACCCGTCACCTTGCGATGACGGGGCTTCAAAATGTGGCTCCTCGGCCTGGGCTCGAATCAGACCCTGCGGATGAACGCGATTACTTTAATTCTGACCACGACTATCCCGATATCTGTCACGCCAGGCTTCCGTAGCGGCGCATTTGATTTTCATGCGCTATGGGCAATGCTGGCCGCGTCAGCTCAAAGCGCGAGGGCTGGGGCAGAAAATCTTGTAGCGCGAGGCGAGCCTGCGCCAGGCGCGGGTCGTGGGTTGGCGCGTTGTCGGTGGTGTCGTTGACACAGAAGAAATCTACTGACCCGGCCAAAGATGCGAGCAAATCGAGCTGATAAGGCAGGTCCGCATCGCCTGTGGCGATGTGCAGCTGGGTGTAGTCACGCATTTTTGCCACGCCGTGCGCCAATGCCCAGCGAATCACAAAGTCCGAGACGATGGTGGGCTTGTCCCAGCTGCGAAAAACAGTTGATCTGACTTGACTGAATAACTCTGGCGCAAGTTCTTCAAGCTTGAAAAGCAACGATCGCAGCATGGGCCTGGGCGCATGGGCGAAGGTGCAAGGGGTATGCGCGTAGGCAGACAAGCGCGGCCATCTCGCAAGGCCTGTGGTGTTGGCGGTGCGGTCTGCCGATGCCTGCTTGTCAAGCCAACGCTGCGAGAGGCGACATGCGTTGTGCATCGGGTCAGCATCACGCACCAAAGGCCCGGCATCGACTTGGCCATCGCCTGACCATGCGGCGTATATGCCGCCCTGCCAAAACCAGTCGTCTACCCGCACTGGCGCACCGAAAAAGACATCATCGTTCAGATAAAAATAGCGCTCTGAGAGCTGGGGAATCCGATGCACATACGACTCAATATTGGCTGAGTCAAAGGTGGGCAGGCCGTTCGCTGGAATCAGGTCAATATGATCCACCACAGTCAAGCGATCAGAGGACGCCAACCATGAAGGCCGCTGGTTGTCGGTAACTAAATAGACGTGCCCATGCCCAGGAAAGTAGTGATCCAACGCCCTCAGGCTGTAGCGCAGCTCGTCGTTGTCCCGGAAGCGGCCTTCCACGTTGCCGTGGCGGCCAGAGGTGTCGCGTGATGCTTGACCCAATGCCTCCCAGCACAATTTACGCTTTCTGCGCCAAACGGGATCATCGCCATTGACCCAAAGATAAACGATGTCGATCGGTGGTGAATCGTGCATGATCAAAATAGCTTGGGACGAAATGACCTGTGGGCCAGCCAGCTGCGCAGTGCAACCGTGACAGAAAAATCAAAAAAAAACCCGCTCTTTTTTGGAAAGCGGGCTGTTCGGTGCCTGCAAGGCTTGTTTGGCTCCTCGACCTGGGCTCGAACCAGGGACCTACGGATTAACAGTCCGGCGCTCTACCAACTGAGCTATCGAGGAATACAGCCTCACATTATAGCGTCCTATTAAACTGTGACTTTTAGCTTTTCATGAAAAAACCGCAACGCCCACTGCCCTGGCTTGATGCTGGAGAAGACTTTCCGCCGGTCAGTCGTGCCTGGGGGCTTGACGACCCAGCGCCCGGCCTGCTGGCTGCTGGCGCGGCGCTGGATGTGCCCACGCTGGTACAGGCGTACAGCCTGGGTATCTTCCCCTGGTACAGCGAAGGGCAACCAACCCTGTGGTGGAGCCCGGACCCGCGCATGGTGCTGCAAACGCAAGACTTCAAACTGCATCGGTCATTGCGTAAAACGCTGCAGCATTTTTCAAGCAACCCGGCGTGTGAGATTCGGTTTGACACGGCGTTTGCACAAGTCATAACCGCCTGCGCCAGCAAGCCGCGTGACGGACAACCTGGCACGTGGATACTGCCCGAGATGATTGCGGCCTATCGTGCGCTGCACGCTGCAGGCCACGCGCACAGCATTGAAACCTGGGTTGATGATGAACTGGTGGGCGGCTTGTATTGTGTGAATCTGGGCGGCATGGTGTTTGGCGAGTCGATGTTTGCGCATGTCACTGATGCATCAAAAATTGCGTTGTGTGCGCTGGTGATTTTTTGCCGGGCGCATGACATCAGCATGATTGACTGCCAGCAAAATACAGGGCATCTGGCGTCGCTGGGGGCGAGTGAAATCAGCCGTGAAGCGTTCACCGCGCATGTGGCCACCACCCAGAAGCGCCCTGCCCCCGTCTGGCAGTTTGACCCCGTATACTGGACTCAACTTTTGCCCAACAGGACCCCGCAAGCACTGTGACGCACCTCAAAGACCTGCCGCTGCAAACCCTGCAGTTTTATGCCACGGCGCCCTACCCGTGCAGTTATTTGCCGGGCCGGCAGGCGCGCAGTCAGGTTGCCACCCCCAGCCATTTGATTCATAACGATGCGTACTCTGAGCTGGTGGCTCAGGGCTTCAGGCGCAGCGGCATGTTTACCTACCGCCCGAATTGCGACGGTTGCACGGCCTGCGTGCCACTGCGTGTGCCGGTGCAAAATTTTGTACCCAACAAAAGCCAGCGCCGGGCACACGCCAGGCACAAGGGCCTGCAGGTGCGGGTGCTCAAGCTGTGCTTTATGCCAGCGCATTACGAGCTGTACCTGCGCTACCAAAATGGCCGCCACGCGGGTGGCGGCATGGACCACGACAGCATTGACCAGTACACACAGTTCTTGTTGCAGAGCCGGGTCAACTCGCGGCTGCTGGAGTTCCGCGACACCTTGCCCAATGGCGAGCCAGGCGCTTTGAAAATGGTGGCAATTGTGGATGTGCTGGAAGACGGCATTTCAGCCGTCTACACGTTTTACGAGCCCGATGATGACAAAGGCGGGCCCGGCAGCAAAAACAGCTATGGCAACTACGGCGTGTTGTGGCAGATTGAGCAAGCCGCCAAACTGGATTTGCCTTATGTTTACCTGGGCTACTGGATCGCTGAAAGCCCCAAAATGCGCTACAAAGCGACCTTCAGACCGCATGAGCTGCGGGTTGATGGGCAGTGGGTTGTGCCATAGCCCGGAGCTTGATTTCATAGCGTAAAATTTGCGCATGACAAAAGCCGATAGCCTCATCCCTGTCAAACCCACAGTCCAGGTGATTGAGCGTATGTTCACGCTGCTGGACATCCTGGCCAACCGCGAGGAAGCCATGTCGCTGAAAGAGATCAGTGAAAAGTCTGGCCTGCACGCCTCGACCGCGCACCGCATTTTGAATGACCTGGCCACTGGCCGGTTTGTTGACCGCCCTGCCGCTGGCAACTACCGGCTGGGCATGCGCCTGCTGGAGCTGGGCAACATGGTCAAGGCGCGGCTGAACGTGCGTGACGCGGCCCTGGGCCCGATGCGTGAGCTGCACAAGCTGACGCAGCAACCCGTCAACCTGAGCATGCGCCAGGGCGACGAAATCATTTACGTGGAGCGTGCTTACAGCGAGCGGTCCGGCATGCAGGTGGTACGCGCCATTGGTGGGCGGGCGCCCTTGCATTTGACGTCTGTGGGCAAGCTGTTTTTGGCTTTTGACGACCCGCAGCGCCTGCGCGCCTACGCCACACGCACGGGGCTGGCAGGGCAAACGCGTAACTCCATCACGCAGTTGCCAATTCTTGAGCGCGAGCTGTCCAAAGCACGGCAATACGGCATTGCCAGAGACAACGAAGAGCTGGAGTTGGGTGTGCGCTGCATGGCCGCAGGTATTTATGACGACCAAAACAAGCTGATTGCGGGTTTGTCTATTTCAGCACCCGCAGACAGGCTGGAAGAGCACTGGCTGCCCAAACTGCAAGCCACCGCCAGTGAAATCTCAAAGGCTTTGGGCTATAAAGTCAAGTAATTCAGACTTTGACTCAATAAATACGGACGCAAGCAGCTACAAATAATGTAGCTGCCTGAAGCCTGATTTACATGCTGATGTTGACTCTTCGTTCAGCAGCCACAGGGCTGGCGACGGGACTGGCCAAGGGAGTGGTAACTGGATTGGCTTCTACCCAGCGACG
>JANMIH010000422.1:0-5508 GCA_031375685.1 Polaromonas sp.
CTCACCCATGCCTACGCACTGGTGGGTAGGCAGCGTGCCTGAACGCATGCCGCGCTCGTGGCCACCGCCGTGCATTTGCGCCTCCAGCCGCACGCGCGGTTTGCGACGCACGTACAGCGCACCGATGCCTTTGGGTCCGTAAGTTTTGTGCGATGTCAGGCTCATCAAATCGATGGGAAGCGCTGTCAGATCAATGTCAACACGGCCGGTTGCCTGCGCAGCGTCGGTGTGAAAAATTATGCCTTTTTCGCGGCATAAGCTACCTATGGCCGCCACATCCTGAATCACGCCGATTTCGTTGTTGACAAACATGACGCTGACCAAAATCGTGTCTGGCCGAATGGCGGCTTTCAACACTTCCATGTCCAACAAGCCATCGGCCTGCACGTCCAGATAAGTCGCCTCAAAACCCTGGCGCTCCAGTTCACGGAAGGTGTCAAGCACGGCTTTGTGCTCTGTCTTCACCGTGATGATGTGTTTGCCTTTGGTCTTGTAAAACTGCGCTGCACCTTTGATGGCCAGGTTGTTGGACTCTGTCGCACCGCTGGTCCAGACGATCTCGCGCGGATCGGCACCAATCAATCCGGCAACTTGCTCACGGGCTTTTTCAACAGCGGCCTCAGCCTCCCAGCCCCAGGCGTGGCTGCGGGATGCGGGATTGCCGAAGTGCTCACGCAACCATGGAATCATGGCATCAACCACCCGTGGGTCGCACGGGTTGGTGGAGCTGTAATCCATGTAAATGGGGAAGTGTGGGGTTTCCATGTTGGCAGGCTCAATCAATTAGCGGGCTGGATAGCAAATACGCGATAAGAATCAAATCAGGATTTTGAAAAGGCATTGCCCAGTGCAAACACCGAATTAGGCGCATTCACACGCATTGGCTTTGCCATGGGTTGAGTAAAGATGGCCTTTTTGACCATCGGTGAGTTTTCAACCACCAGACCTTTGGCCAATTGCTCGTCAACCAGCTTTTGAAGGCTGACGGAGTCCAAGAATTCCACCATGCGGCTGTTCAGCGATGCCCAAAGCTCATGCGTCATACAGCGTGCGCCCTCGCCCAGACAATTTTCTTTGCCACCACATTGGGTGGCATCAATTGGCTCGTCGACCGAAACAATGATGTCTGCCACTGTGATGTCTGCAGCTTTGCGGCCAAGGGTGTAACCGCCGCCAGGGCCTCTTGTGGACTCAACCAGCTCATGGCGACGCAGCTTGCCAAAGAGCTGCTCAAGGTACGACAAAGAAATTTGTTGGCGCTGGCTGATGGCGGCCAAAGTAACGGGGCCGCTGTTTTGGCGGAGACCCAAATCTATCATTGCAGTGACCGCAAAGCGGCCTTTGGTTGTGAGGCGCATAACAAGCTCCTTATAGTTAGCTTGACTTTCGTTGTCACTTTTGAAAATGATGTTTCAAAAGAGGTTTGTTCCTCTAAATTTCCAGTCCAGCCCTTGCTGGGATCATGAAACTTTTAGACTTCTGACTCGTTCCCGACTAATTTAGTCAAGTATACCAGAAATTCTTTGCTTCATGAAACTGAACCGATCGGTAGGAAAAATACCGAACGGTATCTATATCCTATCAGACTGCTCAGGCTTATGCACGAACGGCTGAAATCGGCACGATATTGTCAACCCCCGGCGCACCAAAGGCCTGCTCTTTAAGCAAGTGCAGCTGGTCGCGCACCCTGGCGGCCTTTTCAAACTCCAGATTTTTAGCGTGCTCGACCATCTGCTTTTCAAGCCGTTTGATCTCGCGCGACACATCCTTGTCGCTCATGTCCTCGACCAGCGCTTTTTGCATCAGCAGCTTGTCAGCCTCTTTGCCTGATTTTTCGCTGTAAACGCCGTCAATCAGGTCCTTGATGCGCTTGACCACGCTCATCGGCGTGATGTTGTGCTCCAGGTTATGGGCAATCTGCTTGTTGCGACGGCGTTCGGTTTCACTCATGGCTTTGGCCATCGAGTCCGTGATCTTGTCGGCATACAAAATCGCCCGACCATTCAGGTTACGGGCCGCGCGACCAATGGTTTGAATCAAACTTCTTTCTGCCCTTAAAAAGCCTTCCTTGTCCGCGTCCAGAATCGCCACCAGAGACACCTCAGGAATGTCCAAGCCCTCACGCAGCAAATTGATACCGACCAGCACGTCAAACGCGCCCAGGCGCAGGTCGCGCAAAATCTCGACCCGCTCCACCGTGTCCACATCGCTGTGCAGGTAGCGCACTTTCACACCGTTCTCGCTCAGGTAGTCGGTCAGTTGCTCGGCCATGCGTTTGGTCAGCGTGGTGATGAGCACGCGTTCGTTTTTATCGACGCGAATGCGAATTTCACCCAGCACATCGTCCACCTGATTCACCGCTGGGCGCACCTCCACCTGCGGGTCAACCAGGCCGGTAGGCCGCACGACTTGCTCAACCACCTGGCCTGCGTGCTCTTTTTCATACGCTGCAGGTGTGGCCGATACAAAAATAGCCTGGTGCATTTTGGTTTCGAACTCTTCCAGCTTCAGCGGCCGGTTGTCCAGCGCACTGGGCAGCCTGAAGCCGTAGTCCACCAGATTGTTTTTGCGGGCACGGTCACCGTTGTACATGGCGCTTAGTTGCCCCATCATCACGTGGCTTTCGTCTAGAAACATTACCGAGTCTTTGGGCATGTAGTCACACAGCGTTGACGGTGGCGAGCCAGGCGGCGCGCCGCTCAGGTGGCGGGTGTAGTTTTCAATGCCCTTGCAATGGCCGATTTCGCTGAGCATTTCCAGGTCAAACCGGGTGCGCTGCTCAATGCGCTGGGCCTCCACCAGCTTGCCCTGCTTGACGAAGTAATCAATCCGCTCCACCAGCTCCAGCTTGATGGTTTCAATCGAGCTCATCACCTTGTCGCGCGGTGTGACGTAATGGCTTTTCGGGTAAACCACAAAGCGCGGCACTTTTTGCCGGATGCGGCCCGTCAGCGGGTCAAACAGTTGCAGCGATTCAATCTCGTCGTCAAACAGCTCAATGCGCAAAGCCAGCTCTGAATGCTCCGCCGGGAACACATCAATGACATCGCCCCGCACCCGAAAGGTACCGCGTGAAAAGTCCACATCGTTGCGCTGGTACTGCATGCGGATCAGCCGCGCAATCACATCGCGCTGACCCATCTTGTCGGCCACGCGCGCGATAAACCGCATCTGGGTGTAGTCCTCCGGTGCGCCAATGCCGTAAATGGCGCTGACGGTGGCGACGATGATTGTGTCGCGGCGTTCGAGCACGCTTTTGGTGGCCGACAGTCGCATCTGCTCGATGTGCTCGTTGATGGCCGAGTCTTTTTCAATGAACAAATCGCGCTGCGGCACGTAGGCTTCGGGCTGGTAATAGTCATAGTAGCTGACGAAATACTCCACCGCATTTTTTGGAAAAAACTCGCGAAACTCGCTGTACAACTGCGCGGCCAAAGTCTTGTTGGGCGCAAACACAATAGCGGGCCGCCCCAGGCGCGCAATCACGTTGGCCATGGTGTAGGTTTTGCCCGAGCCTGTGACGCCCAGCAGGGTTTGAAACACCTCGCCGTCATTGACCCCCTCCACCAGCTTTTCAATGGCTTGCGGCTGGTCGCCAGCCGGGAGGTAGGGCTGAAACAGCTCGAAAGGTGAGTTCGGAAAGCTGGCGAATGTGCCTTTGACAGGCGTGTCATTCTCTGGGGTTATGAGTTCAAGTACTTCTGGCATAGGAACCTCGTTTAATTCGCTACATGAGGCCGTTAAAATTAAGTGCAACCGACTAGCTTACGTCTTTTTTAACTTTCAGGAGTCCCATGTCTTTGTTTACCACCGTCGAAATGGCCCCACGCGACCCGATTTTGGGCATCAACGAAGCCTTTGCGGCAGACAGCAACCCCAACAAAGTCAATCTGGGCGTGGGTGTGTACTACGACGACAACGGCAAGCTGCCCCTGCTGCAGTGCGTACAAGCCGCTGAAAAGCTGATGATGGCATCGCCCAAGCCGCGCGGCTACCTGCCGATTGACGGCATTGCCGCGTATGACTCAGCCGTCAAAAGCCTGGTTTTTGGTGCTGACAGTGAGCCTGTCAAAAGCGGCCGCGTGGCTACCGCCCAGGGCATTGGCGGCACTGGTGGTTTGAAAATCGGCGCTGACTTCTTGAAAAAGCTCAGCCCCAACGCCAAGGTGATGATTTCTGACCCGAGCTGGGAAAACCACAAAGCCCTGTTCACCCAGGCCGGTTTTGAAGTTGTCAGCCACCCGTACTACGACGCTGCCAAACGCGGCATTGACTTTGACGGCATGCTGGCTGCGCTGAACGCCGCCGCACCCGGCACCATTGCCGTGCTGCACGCCTGCTGCCACAACCCGACCGGCTATGACATCACCCCCGCCCAGTGGGACCAGGTGATTGCGGTCGTCAAGGCGCGCAACATCACAGCTTTCTTGGACATGGCTTATCAGGGCTTTGGCTACGGCATCAAAGAAGACGGCGCAGCAGTCGCCAAGTTTGTCGCGGCGGGTCTTAGCTTTTTCGTGTCAACGTCGTTCAGCAAAAGCTTCAGCTTGTACGGCGAGCGCGTCGGCGCCCTGTCAGTCGTCTGCGCCAGCAAAGAAGAAGCCGACCGCGTGCTGAGCCAGCTCAAACTCGTCATTCGCACCAACTACAGCAACCCACAAATCCACGGCGCAACAGTCGTAGCCACGGTACTGAATACCCCAGAGCTGCGCGCCCAGTGGGAAGCCGAGCTGACCGAGATGCGCGTCCGCATCAAGGCCATGCGGCAAAAGCTGGTGGATGGCTTGAAAGCTGCGGGAGTGAAGCAGGACATGAGCTTTATCACTGACCAGATTGGCATGTTCAGCTATTCGGGCCTTAGCAAAGACCAGATGCAGAGGTTGCGTAGTGAGTTTGGGGTTTATGGGACGGATGCTGGGCGGATGTGTGTGGCGGCTTTGAACAGTGGGAATATTGATTGGGTTTGTAAGAGTATTGCTAAGGTGGTTTGATCGGAGTGAAGTGCCGCTAAAAGCCAGATCGTCCAAGTTAATGAAATCACTTTTTGCAGCACTTATTGTTATTGCTTTTGTCGCGAGCACTGCCGTCTCGTTTCTTTCGGGGCGTTTCCTGCGAGGTTTTCTTTTCGGGATTTCCTGCTTTTTCATATATCTAATTGCGGCATCATTACGCGCAGCAGGCTGGGAGCTCGACGGATTATTGTTTTCACTCGGATGGGATATTGCTGTGATCCTCTTACTTGGATTACCTATTTGTGTTGTTTCAGTAATCGCTGCCTTAGCAGGCGTTGCACTATCAGAGCGAGCGAAAAGCCGCGCAGTTAGCTTAGGCGTCTTTGAGAAAGTTGCTATGCCAAAATATCAAAAGGTCATTTTGTTGATTTTCATTGCACTGGCTTTGGGGCTAATGTTTATTGGTGGACTAACAATTCAGTGACTTTACGAACAATGAGGGACAGAACCGCATTAATTCTGCGGAAAAGCATAAGCACTTCGGAATGGCTGTTTT
>JANMIH010000434.1:0-3233 GCA_031375685.1 Polaromonas sp.
GGCATTGAAATTGTCGATTCGGACAACGATGGCATCGACGATATCTTTATATGGAACATTCTGGGTTCGCTTCGAATTTTATCCGCTGAGATTTATGAAATAGTCAAGACGGCGGGCAGTGGATACGGCAAGCTGGAATTAAAAGTTGCGCTGGAAGACATGGGGCAGCTCAACCAGCCCCGTTTTGTCAGGCACAGGGGCGTAAATTATTTGGTCACTGCCTTTGGAGGAGCTGAGAGTTTGTCGATCAGTCATATCGAACGTCATTCCAATGATCAATACAGGGTGCGAACCGTGTGCAATGCAAAGCTCCATCTTGAAGCGGCGACAAAATGCCGTCACCCCGTGTGCAAAAAGCTGGCGCGTCACATCAACGACCGCGACAAGAATGATGCTTTCGGCTCAGTAGAGTGGACTCACAAGAATTTCCCCCCTGAGGGTATATCTATTTTTTTTGGTGCCAACCCCGAGCTCAGCGACTTTGACAACACCCAGTCACCTGAATCAATATGGAAGCTTAGCAAAAAAGGCGGCAAAAACCTCTACTTCTGGGACTTGTTAGGCCTAGGTAATCAGATGCCCACAGTGCCGCCGCCCCCGAAAGCCGTGAATCAGCGTCAGGAGAAGGCAGAGGTCATGCAGGGCAAGCAGCATGATCGTCTAAGAAGGGTACTTGAGCAGCAAAGCAAAGTTTTCAGCACCCAGTTGAATAAAGATATCTCTCTACCTTCGGCGGGTAAATATTTTCTGTACGGTACCAACAACAGAATCTATTGGGTGTGGGACTTTGACGAGGATGTGCCCTACGGCAAGGAAATGCACATCGCCTACACCCGAGGCACCAAATCCGATTACATCGGCAATGTAGGGATTCGTCGCAGCCTGACCTTGGAGCCTTGCGTGACCGGATGCAACACCATGATCAAAAAATAGATGCGCTGGCAGAGCCATCGCTAGTGACTCAATATAAGGTTGAGGCTATCGATTCAGTCAGTAACCGATAACATTTTCATTTGCTATAGGGCGATCTGGCACTTGGGTGCCAGCACGAAGCGTATGCAACGTGAGCCCTACACCTACGGCAACTCTGGCAAACGATGCGACGAACGGACGCTTGAAAAGGGCTATATTTTAAACCTACGGTATTTACTAGTTAGTCAGGCTCTATGAAAGACATTGAACCTATTATCTGGCACTCTCACTGACAGAGTGCTAACATTTAGTTTGAATACAGTTACCAAAAGGAGTTTTACTGTGCCCTCTGCCACTTATTCTCTTGCCGCCCCTGCTCCGGCCGCCTCAACAGCCGTCAATCCGTGGTCGCTGTTGCCGCCTTTGGGCAACCTCGACGCCTATATTTCTGCCGTGAACCGCTTGCCCATGCTCACCCTGGAGCAGGAGCAAACCTTTGCGCGCCAGTTGCGTGACACCAATGATGTGGCGTCGGCTGAGAAGTTAGTGCTCTCTCACTTGCGACTGGTCGTGTCTACCTCACGCAAATACCTGGGCTATGGCCTGCCGCATGGCGACCTGATTCAGGAAGGCAACATCGGCCTGATGAAGGCTGTCAAGCGTTTTGACCCGGACCAGGGTGTGCGTCTGGTGAGCTATGCGCTGCACTGGATCAAGGCCGAAATGCATGAGTACATCCTGAAAAACTGGCGCATGGTCAAAGTTGCCACGACCAAGGCGCAGCGCAAGCTGTTTTTTAACCTGCGCTCGATGAAGCAGGGCTACAAAGACGATGCCGATGTGGCCACCCACCGCGACACCCTCAGCGATGACCAGATCAGCCAGATGGCCAAAACGCTGAATGTCAAGCGTGAAGAAGTCATTGAAATGGAGCAGCGCATGTCGGGCGGTGACGTCCTGCTGGACCCAGCGCCAAGCGACGACGGCGAAGATGCTTTTGGCCCGATTGCCTACCTCACGGATGCGTCGCAAGAGCCCACCGCACTGATGGAGGCCCATGCACGCGACAACCTGGCCACCGACGGCATTGCCACAGCACTGCAAGGCCTGGATGACCGGTCACGCAAGATCGTGGAAGAACGCTGGCTCAAGGTCAATGACGACGGTTCAGGCGGCATGACGCTGCATGACCTGGCGGCGGTGTACGGTGTGAGCGCCGAGCGAATTCGCCAGATTGAAGTGGCGGCGATGAAGAAGATGAAGAAGGTGCTGGCTGAATACGCCTGAGCCCTTGCCTATGCATCAAACCAAGCCACTGCTGTGAAAACAGCAGTGGCTTTTTTGTGCCCCCAGTCTATTGACCCTTGAGCAGCAAACGGATGTCTGTCAACAAACCTTCTGCCCCGCTGCCATACCGGTTGTACAGGCGCAGACGGCCTTGCGGGTCGTAGATGTAATTGCCTGCCGAATGGTCCATGCTGTAGCTGGTGGGGGTTTCACCATCTACTTTTTTGTAGTAAATCTTGAAGTCTTTGGCCACGGCTGGCAGTTGCGCCAGGCTGGGGCGCAGGGCCAAAAACGTCGGGTCAAAGTTGCCCATGTAGGCCTTGAGGATGTCAGGCGTGTCACGTTCTGGGTCCACAGATATGAAGATCGCTTGCAGTTTGTCGCCATCTGCACCAAGGGACTTTTTAATGCCCGCCAACTCAGCCATCGATGTAGGGCACACGTCAGGGCACTGGGTAAAACCAAAAAACACCACGACCACCTTGCCTGCAAAGTCTTTCACACTGCGGGTCTTGCCGTTTTGGTCGGGCAGAACGAAATCTTTGGCGTAGTCGGCGCCTGTGAGGTCAATGCTTTTGAATTGGGGCTTGTCAGGGCTGCAAGCGGCCAAAAATAGTGCGAAAAGGGGTAAAAAAAGAGCTTTTGACCAATGAATACGGGCGCAAGCAGCTCCTGAATTAATAGCGTTTCGTGTGGTCATAAAAACCTAAATGAGGTAATGGTCAATCAGCAGCGCCGCAAACAGCGCCGACAAATGAATGAGTGAAAAACGAAAGGTCTTGCGCGCCAGCGCGTCAGAATAATTGCGCCAGAGCTTGAAGCCGTACCAGCTAAAGCCGATGCTCAAACCCACAGCCGCTGCCAGATACAACCAGCCGCTCATCTGAAAGACAAACGGCATCAAACAAGCCGGAATCAGCACCAGTGTGTACAAAAAGACTTGCAGGCGGGTGAATTCGTTCCCGTGGGTGACAGGCAGCATCGGCAAGCCAGCTTTGCGGTAGTCCTCAACCCGGTACAGCGCGAGCGCCCAA
>JANMIH010000511.1:0-2651 GCA_031375685.1 Polaromonas sp.
CGGGGTGGATTCATCCGTTGCTGCGGCGCTGATTCACCGCGCCATTGGCGACCAGTTGACTTGCGTGTTTGTGGACCACGGCTTAATGCGCTTGAACGAAGGCGACATGGTGATGGACATGTTTGTGGGCAAGCTGCATGCCAAAGTCATTCGGGTCGATGCCGAGGCGCAATTTTTGGGACACCTCAAAGGCGTGAGCGAGCCTGAAGCCAAACGCAAGATCATCGGCCGCGAGTTTGTAGAAGTGTTCAAGGCCGAAGCTGCCAAACTCAAGGCGGCAGATGCATCATCCAAGGGAGCCAAGTGGCTGGCCCAGGGCACCATTTACCCGGACGTGATTGAGTCCGGCGGTGCAAAAAGTAAAAAAGCGGTGGTCATCAAAAGTCACCACAACGTCGGCGGCCTGCCCGAGCAACTGGGCCTGAAGCTGCTGGAGCCGCTGCGTGAACTGTTCAAGGACGAAGTACGTGAACTGGGCGTGGCCCTCGGCCTGCCACCCGGCATGGTCTACCGTCACCCCTTTCCCGGCCCCGGCCTGGGCGTGCGCATTTTGGGCGAGGTCAAAAAAGAATACGCGGACCTGCTGCGCCAGGCCGATGCCATCTTCATTGATGAACTGCACAATTTCAAGGACGCAGCCACAGGCAAAACCTGGTACCAACTGACAAGCCAGGCCTTCACCGTCTTTTTGCCCGTCAAGTCAGTCGGCGTGATGGGCGACGGCCGCACCTACGACTACGTGGTTGCCCTGCGCGCTGTACAAACCAGCAACTTCATGACCGCTGACTGGGCTGAACTGCCTTACGCACTGCTCAAAAAAGTGTCCAGCCGCATCATCAATGAAGTGCGCGGCATCAACCGCGTGACGTACGACGTCAGCAGCAAGCCGCCTGCGACGATTGAGTGGGAATAATTCATAATTGTCCCGCGCCATCCAACGACATCCTTCTATGTGGTTGAATCTCTTTATAAATCAATGAGTTGTCATCCATAGTCGTGCAACACCATGTAATGAAAGCCAGTCGTATTTGTCGGTTTAAGTGACGGTAAATGTCGGGTGCCAATGAAACGCTAAATTTTGTACCGACAGGTGGTCTGACGGTACAAAATGGCGGTAAGAAAGGAGCCGACATGTTGACCGATACCGAGCTTAAAAAGCTCAAGCCCACCGACAAAGCTTTCAAAGTCTCTGACCGAGACGGGATGTACGTTTCTGTTTCCACAACAGGCACCAAGTCTTTCCGGTACGACTACCGCATCAACGGTCGGCGCGAAACGCTGACCATAGGTCGCTACGACGAAAGTCTTTCGTCCAAGGCCACAAGAGAACTTGACGAGCTTGAATACGGCATCAGCGTGACGCTGGCCGAGGCCAGATTGCTTCTCGCCGATGCCCGCCGCAGCGTGGAGAAGGGCGAGTCACCCTCCCGAGCAAAAGCTGAAAAGCGCACCCAAATTGCCGAGTCACTGACCTTTGGTAGTTGGGCTGAACGCTATTTCACAGACAAGTCCGACCCCAACAATGGTGCAAAGCTGGCGGACTCCACGCTTGCCATGCGCCGCTCCATCTACAACCGTGATCTTGCGGGGCCTTTCGGCAAGCTCAAGCTGGAAGAAATTACGCCTGCGGCACTCATGGCTCTGTGCGAAAAGGTCAAGGCACGTGGTGCGCCAGCGCCAGCCATTCAAGTGTGTGAAATCGTCTTGCTGGTGTTCAGGTTCGCGCACAGCAAAGACAAAACCCTCGACCTCAAAAACCCTGCTGAAAGTATTCGCCCCAGCGACATCGCCACTTTCAAGGCGCGGGAACGCGCACTTTCACCAGCAGAAATCAAACAGTTCTTCCTTGCGCTTGACGAAACGGCGACCGCTGCAACGCTTCGCCTTGCCGTCAAATTTGTCCTTTTAACGATGGTGCGCAAAGGTGAGTTCGTCGGTGGTACATGGTCAGAAGTCGATTTTGAAGCCGCCACATGGACAATTCCGGCGACGCGCATGAAGGCCAAAAAACCTTTGGTGGTCTATCTGAGCCAACAAGCGTTGGACATCCTCGTAACCTTCAAAACCTGTTTTGAATCGTCCAAGTATCTTCACCCCAGTAGATACGACCTCAAGCTGCCAATCAGCGATGCCACCCTCAATCGGGTGATTGACGCTGCCGTCAAGCACATTCGTGCTGGTGGTGCTGAATTCGCCAGCTTTAGTGTGCATGACCTGCGCAGAACGGCATCATCCTTATTGAACGAAGCCGGGTTTAACCGGGACTGGATTGAAAAATGTCTGGCACACGAGGAAAGCGATGTTCGCTCCATCTACAACAAGGCTGAGTATGGCGAGCAACGGCGGGTCATGCTCCAAGCGTGGGCGGACATGGTTGATGCTTGGTGTCGAAGCGAAAGTGTCCGTGAAATCATCCGAGCGGCAAGGCTCGCCGCTGCCGACGTGGGGATGGGGCTTCATTGACCCCATTGACCCGAAAAAATCGGTTCTGGAACGAAAGGTGAAAAGCAATGGCATCAAAGACAGCATTAAGTGTCGGGGCACAAACTCCTTCACCAAATTGGAAAATTGCAGAGCAAGACCGTGAGTTGACAGTTTGGCAAGTTGCTTTGCTTATTGACCTTTTCGTAAATCATGACACTACCAGAGGT
>JANMIH010000521.1:0-5894 GCA_031375685.1 Polaromonas sp.
CTTTGTATTTGTCGACCAGGTGCTCAAAGTGACTAAATGGCACGATGCCCAGCAGTTGAGCGAATACTGTTCGAGCCTTGTTCATAGCGCAGACCTCAAAAAAATGAGATCACGCTACGCGCCCTGAAAAAAGCAGATTTGAAATCGCCGGAATCCCAAATCGTCTTGAAACCCGCACACAGTCTACGTTTGCTCGATTTTTATGTGAAATTTACCGGACAGTAGTGAAACGTAACACCCCATCACCCAGTCAAAACTCCGCAAACCACTGCCCCCAGACCAAAACCACTACGGCCCACGCGGATTCGCCAGCTCTTCAATCACCGACGCAGTGCTCAACACCTTCAGGTCCCGGTCAAACACCACGGTAAAAATCGTGGCCGTGGTGGGCGGGTTCAGGTAACGCCAGTCATAGTGGGTGGTTTGCTGCAAGGCGTAGGGCGTGACTTTCATGGGCTTGCCTAGCATTTTGCGCACGGTTTCCATGGGCATCCCGGGCAGTACCTGGGCAAAGTTTTGCGGGCTCAAGACCTGGCGCAGGGCGCTCATTTTGCCGTCGGGGCCAATGGTGATCATGTAATTGACGTTGCCCGAAGGCTGGCGGTTGTACTCAAAGGTTCGCGCGCCTGGCGACGCGGCTGCACCCGGCTGGGGCAGACCGGCCATGTCAGCCGCGTCCCAAATTTTTTCAGGCTCGCCAAAGCGGGCGCGCACATCAGCTTCGGTCGCAACGCCTTCTTCCAGCTCGGCGATGCGCTGTGGGTCACAACCCACGGTACCCCACAACATTGACAGCAAACCCATGGTCATCACCGCTTTCCTGAAAATCTGAACAGTCATCACCGTGCCCCGGTAAAATCAAGTCACTATACGTTTATCTGACGTCCCTTACAAAGCCCCCCATGAATCTTCTGTCCATCTTCCGCCGCCCTGACTACACGTCTGACATCACCCAGTTCATTGACAAACTCAAGGCCGACAAACCGACGCTGGAAGCCGAACAACGCGCTGGCCGCGCCCTGCTGTGGGACAAAAACCTGAAGTCTGCTGAACAGGCGGACTTTTTGGACGCCACGGTGGCGCAAAAGTCTTATGTTTACGCTACCGCCAACCACCCCAACGCAAAATAGCGCCTATTCAGGCTGTTTTTAGGTACTAAATTGGCCTCTAGACCAATAAATACGGGCACAAGCAGCTCATAAATCAGTAGCATTTGTTTTGACCACAGAACTCGTCCCCACGGCCATCCCCAGCCCCGACATGCCCGGCTTGATCGACCAGGTTGCGCTGGCGCGGCTGTACGGCGAGCCGCTGTTTGCGATGCCGCGCGATTTGTACATTCCGCCAGATGCGCTGCAAGTTTTTTTAGAAGCGTTTGAAGGCCCACTGGACTTGCTGCTGTACCTCATCCGCAAGCAGAACTTCAATATTCTCGACATCCCGATGGCAGCGGTCACGCGCCAGTACCTGGTGTATGTGGACGAGATTCGAACCACCAATCTGGAGCTGGCGGCTGAATATTTGCTGATGGCTGCGATGCTGATTGAGATCAAGTCGCGCATGCTGCTGCCGCCCAAAAAGGTAGCCGATGGCCAAGAGGCAGAAGACCCGCGCGCCGAGCTGGTGCGCCGCCTGCTGGAGTACGAGCAGATCAAGCTGGCCGCCCACAACTTGAACACCATGCCGCAGTTTGGCCGCGACTTCTTGCGAGCGCAGGTCTTTGTCGAGCAGTCCCTGCATCCGCGTTTTCCCGATGTGCAGGTGGTGGATTTGCAAGACGCCTGGCGTGACATCGTCAAACGCGCACGGCTGGTGCAGCACCACGTCATTTCAAGAGAAGAGCTGTCGGTGCGGGAACACATGAGTATCGTGTTGCGTAAGCTGCAAGGCCGCAAGTTTTTAGAGTTTGAGGACCTGTTTGAAGCCGCCCGCGGCATGCCGGTGTTAGTGGTCACCTTCATTGCGATGCTTGAATTGGCCAAAGAAGGCCTGCTGGAAGTGACCCAGGCCGAGGCTTATGCGCCGATTTATGTCCGCTTGGCTTATACGCCCGCCTAGCGGCTCAGACGCCCGCCTAACGCCCACCTAAACTTGACCTGGCCAGCCCATGAACGCCGTAGAAATAGAAGCCGCCATATCCGACCTGGCCATGGCGCCGTTCGACGCGGTTGAATTCCCGTTCAGTTTTCTAGCCGCTTTTGGCAACAAAGACACCACCCTCAAGCGCCTGCGCACGGGCAACAACAACGCTACTGACGTACTGGGTGGCGTACTGCTTCGCAACAACATCCACCTGGCGGTGTGCCCAGCAGGCTTGGTAGGCGACACCCTCAAAGCCCTGCGTGCCAGCCCAGCCACGGTAAAAGCCAAAGCCAAGTTTATTTTGGCCACCGACGGGCAAACGCTGGAATCTGAAGAGCTGGCAAGCGGGGAAACCATTGCCTGCCACTACCCAGACTTTGCCAACCATTTCGGGTTTTTCTAGGGACTGGCGGGTATCTCCACCATCAAGGAGATCAAAGACAACCCCATCGACATCCGCGCCACCGGGCGGCTGAACAAGCTGTACCTAGAGCTGCTCAAAGAAAACCCAGACTGGGCGCAGCCCGAGCGCCGCCTGGAGATGAACCACTTCATGGCGCGTCTGGTGTTTTGCTTTTTTGCCGAAGACACCGACATTTTTAACGGCGAGGGCATGTTTACCCAAACCGTTAACCAATACAGTGAGCCAACGGGCGCCAACACCCATGCGGTGATAGGCGAGATTTTTCGCGCCATGAACGTCAAGGTCACTGACCGGGCCAGCGCAGAGCCGCGCTTGCCCAACTGGGCCAACGGCTTTCCGTATGTCAACGGCGGTTTGTTTTCAGGCAGCACAGACGTGCCCCGCTTTACCCGCATGGCCCGCACCTACCTGCTACACACGGGCGCGCTGAAGTGGCGCGAGATCAACCCCGACATTTTTGGCAGCATGATCCAGGCGGTGGCAGACGACACCGAGCGCGGCGCACTGGGCATGCACTACACCAGCGTGCCCAATATTTTGAAGGTGCTGAACCCACTGTTTTTAGACGACCTGCGCACGCAACTTGAAGCCGCTGGCGACAACAAAGCCAAACTCCTCAACCTGCGCAAACGCATGGCCCGCATCCGCGTGTTTGACCCGGCTTGCGGCTCGGGCAACTTTTTAGTCATTGCCTACAAACAAATGCGCGGCATTGAAGCGGTGATTAACGAGCGCCGGGGTGAAGGAGACCTGAAAAGCGAGATACCACTGACCAACTTCAGGGGCATAGAGCTGCGCGACTTTTCGGCAGAAATCGCCCGGCTCGCGCTCATCATTGCCGAGTTTCAGTGTGATGTGCTTTACCGGGGGCAGAAGGATGCGCTGCTGGAGTTTTTGCCGCTGGACAAGCAGAACTGGATTGTTTGCGGCAATGCCTTGCGACTGGATTGGTTGAGTATTTGCCCGCCTACGGGGACGGGTGTGAAGGTGGTGGCGGATGACTTGTTTGGCACGCCGCTGGATCAGTCAGAGATTGATTTTGAGAATGAGGGTGGGGAGACGTATATCTGTGGGAACCCCCCTTACAAAGGCCGAAATAAACAGAGCGATATAGAGAAAAATGACACTGTTTCTGTTTTCTCGAAGTATTCAGGTTCTTACGCTTCACTGGATTACGTTGCTAACTGGGTATTTAAAGCGGCACAATTTTGCAGTGCCACCAACGGTGCTGCGGGTCTTGTCGCTACAAATTCAATTTGCCAAGGAGAACAGGTTGCGCTCTTGTGGCCTTTAGTTTTTGATTTAGGTATGCGTATTTCTTATGCGCACACATCATTTAAGTGGTCGAATTTAGCAAGCAATAAGGCCGGCGTAACTGTCATCATTGTTGGGATTTCTACAAAAAAAATCGGCCCAGTGTTGCTTTTTTCTGAAAATGAATTTCGGCAAGTAGCGATCATCGGCCCGTATCTAGTACCAAACGCCGACGTAGTTATTTCAGCTAGAACCACACCCCTCTCTGAAATTGGGATGATGTATCTTGGCAACATGCCGAAAGATGGTGGAAATCTCCTGTTCACCAAGGACGAAGCCAGACACCTCGTATCGGATAAACGAGTCGACGCATCTTTAATACGCAAATTCTTCGGCTCAGAGGAATTAATCCACTCAAAGCCACGAGCTTGCCTTTGGATTGAACAAGGAGACTTGGAGTCAGCACAACAAAATGTCGCCGTTGGCTCCATTTTGGAAAAAGTACGAAGTTTTCGCGCAAACAGTGATGCATCTTCTACGCGCGCACATGCATCCACGCCACATCGCTTTGTTCAGTTATCTGCGAAGATCGGAGATAGAGCTATTATTATTCCGAGAGTGTCATCAGAGAACAGACCATTTCTGCCAGTAGATTACTTTCAAGCTGGACCAATTATTGGCGACAAATGCTATGCCATTTACGACGAACCGCTTTGGAATCTAGCTCTTATAGCTTCCAAGATGCATATCGTCTGGATAGGTACTGTTTGTTCGCGTCTTAGAACCGATTTTTCGTACGGTAACAAGCTAGGCTGGAACACCTTCCCCGTGCCCCAACTCACCGAGCAAAACAAAGCCGACCTGACCGCCTGCGCCGAAAACATTCTGCTGGCCCGTGAAGCGCATTTCCCCGCAACAATCGCCGACCTGTACGACCCAGAAGCGATGCCCGACAACCTGCGCGCCGCCCACGAGCGCAACGACGAGACGCTGGAGCGCATCTACATTGGTCGCCGCTTTAAAAACGACACCGAGCGGCTGGAAAAGCTGTTTGATCTGTATGCCAAGATGACGGCGGTAACCAAAGCCACGCCCGCAGCCAAAAACACCCGAGGGAAAGCAACATCGTGAGCACAGCGCATCCATCACCGTTATTGCCGCCAGCAGAATCCCTGACCGTCGAATTCAAAAGCGATCGAAAGCGGTTGTCTGATGCTGACCTGGTCGAAGCACTGGTTTGCCTGGCCAACACCGAGGGCGGTGTGCTTTGGTTGGGGGTTGAGGATGACGGGCAAGTTACAGGGTTGCACGCCGATCATGCTTTGCTGGTGGGGCTGGCAGGCTTGGTGGCGGCGCGTACATCTCCGTCCCTTCAAGTGGATGTGGAGTCTGTGGACATCCGTGGTGTGCGGGTCGCCCGCATTCGTGTGCCCAAGGCAAATAGCGAAGTAGCCACCCAGGCCGGTGTGTATGTGCGTCGCCGCATCAAGCACGATGGCACGCCCGAGTGTGTGCCCATGTTGCCGCACGAGCGCATCAGCCGCGCATCGAGCTTTGGTTTGGTCGATGTGTCTGCCCAGCCGGTGGCGGGTTGCACGCTGGCTGATTTTGACCCGCTGGAGCGCGAACGCTTGCGCCAGGCTGTTCAAAAATATGGTGGAGATCGGGTGTTGCTGGAACTGGATGATGAAGCGCTTGACGGCGCACTGGGTTTTAGTACCCGAACGCCAGCCGGCGAGCGTGTTCCCACCCTGACCGGCATGCTGGTGATTGGCCGCGAGAGTGTGCTGCGTGAGCGGGTGGCCACACACGAGTTTGCGTTTCAGGTGTTGGCACGTGAAGCGGTGTCGTTCAATGAGTTCAGGCGCTATCCCTTGCTTAAGGCGCTGGACTGGCTGGAAACCAATTTCCGACCCTACAACCCGGAAAAAGAGGTACAGATCGGGCTGTTTCGGGTACCTATACCCAAGGTCGATATGGGCGCTTTTCGGGAAGCGGTTGCCAACGCGCTGGTGCATCGCGACTATCACCGGCTGGGTGCTGTGCACGTGCGGCTGGATGACCATGGGTTGACCATTAGCAATCCGGGTGGGTTGGTCGAGGGCGTCACGCTACACAACCTGCTGACCACCGC
>JANMIH010000526.1:0-16431 GCA_031375685.1 Polaromonas sp.
AGCAAACGTCCGGCGCGTACGCGCTTCTTTGTTGCCTCGTCCATCGCTTTTCTTGCCATGCTTCATGTCTCCAAACAACTCGTTGGAAACATAACGCGCGTGGATGAAAGCGGTTGTCATGAATTATGAAAATATCAATAAGAAAGACGGCACACGCCCTGTGCCCATGCACCTGCGCAACGCGCCGACCCAGCTCATGAAAGAGCTGGACTATGGCAAAAACTATCGCTATGCCCATGACGAAGAAGACGGTTTTGCAGCCGGTGAAAACTATTTTCCTGAAGGGTTGGCCGCAGCAAACTTCTACAGGCCTGTAGCGCGTGGGCTGGAGATCAAGATTTTGGAAAAGATACAGACGTTGCGTGCAAAAAACTCTGCCCCAAAGTGAGCTGTTAGCCCTTTGCCGAGCGCATGGCAAGGCATATCACCGTCATTAGTCTGTATTCCTAAAGCGGCACTTTATTAGCTTCCCTAATGAAATATTAAAAGTTATTTCAAGCCTGTTTTTTTAAGGGTAAACCCCTCGAAAACGCACCACCTGGCGCGATTCTCGCTAGGCTTCTTAACTACAATTTGTCGATTAACCCACCTTCAGTTTTTAAGGTGGGCTTTTTGTTAAATACCTGTTTGGCGCTTCTTTTTTGATTCCGTTTTAGGGAGACATGGTTTATGGAAGTATTACTGCAACAGATCATCAATGGTCTGGTATTGGGCAGCATGTATGCCCTGATTGCGCTGGGTTACACGATGGTTTACGGCATTATTAACCTGATTAATTTTGCCCACGGCGAAGTGCTCATGGTCGGTGCGCTGACCAGCTGGACCATCATCGGCATCATGCAAACGTCCATGCCCGACACAGCGGGCTGGGTGATCTTGCTGATATCCCTGCTGGTTTCTTTTGTGGTTTGTGCAACGCTCAATTTTGTGATCGAGAAAGTGGCTTATCGCCCCCTGCGCAACGCCCCCAAGCTGGCGCCGCTGATCACTGCCATCGGCATGTCGCTGTTGTTGCAAACGCTGGCCATGATCATCTGGAAGCCAAATTACAAGTCTTATCCTTCTTTGCTGCCGTCTGAGCCCTTTCAAATGGCTGGCGCGGTGATCACAGTGACGCAGATTTTTATTCTGGGCGCGACTGCTATTTCTCTGGCTGTGCTGATGTGGCTGGTGCATTACACCCGCCTGGGTCGGGCCATGCGTGCCACGGCCGAAAACCCCAGAGTTGCAGCGCTGATGGGCGTGCGGCCTGATACGGTCATTTCTGCCACTTTCATTATTGGTGCTATTTTGGCGGCCTTGGCGGGTGTGATGTATGCCTCTAACTACGGCACGGCGCATCACGCGATGGGTTTTTTACCAGGTCTGAAAGCCTTTACCGCAGCGGTGTTGGGCGGCATTGGCAACTTGGGTGGCGCTGTATTGGGCGGTATTTTGCTGGGGCTGATCGAGTCAATTGGTGCGGGCTATCTTGCGCCTCTCACGGGCGGTGTTTTGGGCAGCCAGTACTCTGACATTCTGGCTTTTACGGTGCTGATTATTGTGTTGACCTTGCGCCCTTCTGGCTTGCTGGGTGAACGTGTGGCAGACAGAGCTTGAGCCATCGCCACTTGAACACATCGAAAGACACATCATGATGAAACCGAACAAACTGATTCAATACATTCTGATAGGCATAGGCTTGATCATCTTGCCCTTGCTGCTGCAACAAGGCGGTAACGCCTGGGTGCGGATTCTGGACATGGCTCTGCTGTACGTGCTGCTGGCGCTGGGTCTGAACATCGTCGTCGGCTACGCCGGTCTGCTCGACTTGGGTTATGTGGCCTTTTTTGCAGTCGGTGCTTACCTGGCAGCGTTGCTGGGCTCACCACACCTGGCGCAGGCATTTCCCTTCATTGCCGAGGCCTTTCCCAATGGTTTGCACTTGCCCATCTGGCTTGTGATTCCGCTGGCCGCTGGTTTGGCGGGGCTGTTTGGCATTTTGCTGGGCGCGCCCACATTGAAGCTGCGTGGCGACTATCTGGCCATCGTCACGCTCGGTTTTGGCGAAATCATCCGAGTGTTCTTGAACAACCTGGACCGGCCTGTCAATATCACCAATGGGCCCAAAGGTATCAACCAGATTGATTCCATCAAGTTCTTTGGCTTTGACTTGGGTGTTGACCACACCTTTTTTGGCTTCATGGTCAATTCGGTGTCGATGTACTACTACCTGTTTTTGGCGCTGGTACTGGTGTCGGTGGTGATCTGCCACAGACTGGAGACCTCCCGCATGGGACGCGCCTGGATGGCGATTCGTGAAGACGAAATTGCTGCCAAAGCGATGGGCATCAACACCCGCAACCTCAAGTTGCTGGCCTTTGGCATGGGTGCTACTTTTGGTGGCGTGTCGGGTGCCATGTTTGCATCGTTCCAGGGCTTTGTATCGCCCGAATCTTTCAGCCTGATGGAGTCGGTGATGATTGTTGCCATGGTGGTGCTCGGTGGCATCGGCCACTTGCCCGGTGTGATTTTGGGTGCGCTGTTACTGGCTGCATTGCCTGAGGTGCTGCGCTATGTGGCGGGCCCCCTGCAAGACCTGACCGATGGCCGTCTTGACGCCGCCATCTTGCGGCAACTGCTGATTGCGGTGGCGATGATCGTCATCATGCTGATGCGGCCACGCGGTCTTTGGCCCACACCCGAACACGGCAAGTCATTGAACAAGCCAGTCGGCCCGTCCCCAAGCAACACCATTAACCCGTAAGGACTCTGGTCATGAGTGAAACCATACTTAAAGTCTCGGGCGTGTCCAAACGCTTTGGCGGCTTGCAGGCTCTCAGCGATGTCGGCATCCACATCGAACGTGGTCAGGTCTACGGCCTGATTGGTCCCAACGGTGCTGGTAAAACCACGTTTTTCAATGTGCTGACAGGGCTGTACACCCCTGACAGTGGCACGTTTGAGCTGGCTGGCAAGCCCTACAAGCCCACGGCGGTGCATGAAGTGGCCAAGGCCGGTATTGCTCGCACGTTTCAGAATATCCGGCTGTTTGCCGAAATGACCGCGCTTGAAAACGTGATGGTGGGCCGGCACATCCGCACCAAGTCAGGCTTGCTGGGCGCAATATTTCGCACTGCCAGTTTTAAAAACGAAGAAGCCGCGATTGCCAAGCGCTCGCAAGAGCTGCTGGACTATGTGGGCATCGGCAAATATGCAGACTACAAGGCGCGTACGCTGAGTTACGGCGACCAGCGACGTCTGGAAATTGCCCGCGCACTCGCCACCGACCCGCAACTGATTGCCCTGGACGAGCCCGCCGCCGGCATGAACGCGACTGAGAAAGTCCAGCTTCGTGAGCTGATTGACCAGATTCGCAAAGACAACCGCACCATTTTGCTGATTGAGCACGATGTAAAACTGGTGATGGGCTTGTGTGACCGCGTGACGGTGCTGGACTACGGTAAGCAGATTGCTGAAGGCCTGCCTTCTGAAGTTCAGAAAAATGAAAAAGTGATCACGGCCTATTTGGGCTCTGGTCATTAAGAGGAATCGTACATATGACAACCACACTCCTGAAAATAACAGGCCTGCAAGTGGCCTACGGCGGCATCAAGGCTGTCAAAGGCGTTGACCTGCACGTCAACGAGGGCGAGCTGGTCACGCTGATTGGTTCCAACGGCGCGGGTAAAACCACCACCATGAAAGCCATCACCGGTACGCTGCTGCCTGCATCTGGCGACATTGAATACCTCGGCAAAAGCATCAAGGGCAAAGGTGCCTGGGATCTGGTCAAGGACGGCCTGGCCATGGTGCCCGAAGGTCGGGGTGTCTTTGCCCGCATGACCATCATTGAAAATTTGCAGATGGGCGCTTATATCCGTAACGACAAAGCCGAGATTGCAGCGGACATGGAGAAGATGTTCAACATCTTTCCACGCCTGCGTGAACGCAAGGATCAGCTAGCTGGCACCATGAGCGGTGGCGAGCAGCAAATGCTGGCCATGGGCCGCGCCTTGATGAGCCGCCCCAAGGTGCTGCTGCTCGATGAACCGTCAATGGGTTTGTCACCGATCATGGTGGACAAGATTTTTGAAGTGGTGCGAGACGTGGCGTCACAAGGCGTGACGATTTTGCTGGTTGAGCAAAATGCAAGCCGGGCCCTAGGCATTGCGCATCGTGGTTATGTCATGGAGTCCGGCATTGTGACGATGAATGGAGATGCCAAAGAGTTGCTGAATGATCCTAGGGTTCGGGCCGCTTATTTGGGTGAGTGATTCTGGGTCTCGGCAGTTTTTGATTTCGGGTGTGAGTTGCTATATATTCTATAGCTACTTACGCCCGTTTTTATTGACCTGTAACCTTCAGTTGCGGTTCAAAATCAATCAACTTTAGCCCCAGAAGCCTTAACAACCTTCTCATACTTGGCCAACTCACTCTTCATAAAAGCGCCAAACTGCTCAGACGAATTTCCGACAGGCTCGGTCATCAACGTCGCAAACCGCGTCTTCGCTTCAGGTGAATTCAAAGCCGCCACAAACGCAGCATTCAACTTGGCAACCACATCCGGCGGCGTTGCAGCAGGCGCTACCAGACCCCACCAGGTGTCAATTTCAAAGCCCTTGAAGGTGTCTGCAATCGGTGGCGCATCAGGCAGCAGCGGACTGCGGTTGGCAGTTGTGACTGCAATTGCTTTCAGTTTGCCCGCCTTGATATTTGCGGCTGCTGTTGCGAGGTTGTCAAAATTAAAGTCAACCTGACCGCTGAGTAGCCCAAGTTGCGCCGGGTTGCCGCCGTTGTAGGGGATATGAACCGCAAAAATACCCGCTTGCGCTTTGAACATTTCACCTGCCAAATGCCCCGCGCTGTCGTTGCCGCCACTGCCGTAATTGAGTTTGGCTGGATTGGCTTTGGCATATTTGATGAGGTCAGCCAGTGTGTTGATTTTTAAGCGCGCAGCCGTGTCGGCGTTCATCACCAGCACATTGGGGACGCGCAGCATTTGCGTGATGGGCGCAAAGTCAGTGGCTGCGTTATAGGGCATCTTGCTGTACAGCCACGGGTTGATCGCGTGGGTGGCCACAGCCGCTATGCCAATGGTCAGGCCATCGGGGGCGGCCTTGGCAATCACGTCGACGCCGATGTTGCCGCCGCCACCAGGCCGGTTTTCAATGATGACGGTGCCCAAAGAGTCCTTCACGCGCTCGGCCATCAGCCGGGCTGTCACGTCAATCGGCCCGCCGGCAGCGTAAGGCCCGATGATGCGGGTGACTTTGGTTTGTGCCAAAGCGGCGCTGGCAGTCAATGCCAGAGCCGCGATGAAAGAGATGGATTTGAGGTAAGAGGTGTTCATAAACCGATTGCGGCAAAAGTTTTTGCGCGTCGCCTCATGGGATTCCATTACAAAGCTTTACCTGGCGTATGTATTCGATGCTTGCCGGAGCGGCGTTGTTTGCATATGAGGCTGAGAATTTAAAGGCTTCATGTGTCCCCAGTCATTTCTCATCAACTTTTTTGAAAGACACATCATGAAGTTCCAAACCCTGATCGCCGCTTTGGCGCTGACTATTGGCGCATCCGCTTTTGCGCAAGCACCTACAGACCCAACTGCTACGCCGCGTATTGACCAACGCGAAGTTAACCAGCAAAAGCGTATCGACCAAGGCGTTGCTTCCGGTCAGCTAACCCCGAAAGAAGCCGCCGGGCTCGAAAACCGTGAAGCCAAAATTGCAAATGACGAAGCTGCTGCCAAGGCTGACGGGAAAGTTACCACGGCAGAGCGCGTTAAGCTCAAACGTGAACAAAACCGCGCCAGTCGTGCGATTTATCGTCAAAAACATGATGGCCAAAAGGTAGCCCCGGCAGCACCTACAGACCCAACTGCTACGCCGCGTATTGACCAACGCGAAGTTAACCAGCAAAAGCGTATCGACCAAGGCGTTGCTTCCGGTCAGCTAACCCCGAAAGAAGCCGCCAGGCTCGAAAACCGTGAAGCCAAAATTGCAAATGACGAAGCTGCTGCAAAGGCTGACGGCAAGGTTACCGGCGCCGAGCGCCGCAAGCTGCAGCGCGAAGAAAACCGCGCCAGCGCCGCGATCAAGCGCCAAAAGCATGACGGTCAAAAAGTCGCGCCTGTGGCCGCAAAGTAAGTGCCTGCATGTCAAAACCAAAAAAGCCCCGTAGCGTGTGCTGCGGGGCTTTTTTTGGTGACTTGAATTTATGCCGACGCTTGTGCCTTGTCTTTTTCCGTCACAAACGAGTCTGCGTAAAACTCGTCTTCAGGCAACCCAGCTTTGATGTAAGCGGCCTGCGCTGAATCAACCACAATGGGTGCACCGCAGGCATAGACTTGGTGACCTGACAAATCGGCCGTGTCTTGCAACACGGCGTTATGAACAAAGCCAGTGCGCCCCGTCCATGCGTCTTCAGGCAATGCGTCTGAAACAACCGGTACGTAGCGCAAGTTCGGCATTTCAGCCACCTTGGCCAACACCCAGTCGTGCATGTACAAGTCTGCGGGGCGGCGCCCGCCCCAGTACAGCACAGCAGTGCGCGTGATGCCCTTGAACTGCATGTGTTCGATGATGGCTTTGATCGGCGCAAAGCCAGTGCCAGATGCCAGCAGCACCATCGGTTTGGCGCTGTCTTCACGCAGGTAAAAGCTGCCAAAAGGGCCTTCAACCCGCAAGATTTCTTTTTCCTTCATGGCACTGAAGACATGGTCCGTAAACTTGCCGCCCAGCATGTGGCGGATGTGAAGTTCAACGCCTGGGTTGTCCAACTGTGTGTGCGGCGCGTTGCCCATTGAATAAGCACGACGGTCACCGTCACGTAGCAAAAACTCGACATACTGGCCTGCGTGGTACTTAAAAACATCTGCCGCTGGCAATTGCAGGCGCAGCACCATCACATCATGTGATGCTTTGGCCAGGCTGGCCACGCGGGTCGGCATTTTTTTGATCGGAAAAGCGCTTTCATCGGTCACGTTGCGCGACTCGATCACCACGTCGGTAAGCGCTGTAGCGCAGCAGGTCAAAATAAAACCCTGCGCCGCTTCTTCAAGTGACAAAGCCTTGAGCTGGTGCGTGCCCTGCACGATGGTGCCTTCGAGCTTTTTGCATTTGCAGGAGCCGCATGCACCGTCTTTGCAGCCGTAGGGCAAACCGATACCACTGCGCATGGCTGCTGCCAGCAAGGTTTCCTCGGTCTGGGCAATAAAACTACGCCCACTGGGCTGCACGGTGACGTTAAAACTCATAAAAGGCTGTCCTGTTCGTTATGCTTGTCAGACCATTCTGGAAAACCCAATTTTGCCTTCAAATTCAAGTCCTCTGGGCGCGCTGCCTGCACGCTTTCGCCGCCAGCGTGTTTTGATCATCGGCTGTGGCGATGTTGGCCTTCGTGTCGCGCGCTTGCTGCCTGGCCATGTCAAGGTGATGGCACTGACGTCGTCGAGCTCGCGCTTGTCTGAACTGCGTGGTCAAAACATCACACCGCTGCTGGGTAACCTGGACGATGCCGCCACCCTGAGACGGCTCGCAGGACTGGCCACCCATGTGGTGCATTTGGCACCGCCACCCAATGACAACCCTCACGCAAAAACCGACCCGCGTAGCCGTGCGCTGTTGCATGCGTTGCGGTTGCGAAGTGCGCTACAACGCATCGTGTACGGCTCAACGAGCGGCGTTTACGGCGACTGTCAGGGTGCTTGGGTTGACGAAACCCAGCGCGTGAACCCTGCCACATCACGCGCGCATCGGCGCGTGGATGCTGAAGCGCAACTGCGCTGGTTTGGCCGCAGTGCAAATGTGCCCGTTCACATCTTGCGCATCCCCGGTATTTACGCGTCCGACCGCGATGGCGGGACGCCGCGCGTGCGCTTGCTCAAAGGCACGCCAGTGCTGCGGGCGGGTGATGACGTGTACACCAACCACATTCATGCAGATGACTTGGCGAGAGCCTGCCTGGCAGCGCTACGCATCGGCAAACCCCAGCGCATCACCAACGCCAGTGACGACACTGATTTGAAGATGGGCGATTACTTTGACCTGGCAGCAGACCTGTACAACTTACCGCGCCCGCCGCGTATTTCACGCCTTGATGCCAGCGCACAGTTGCCTGCCATGCAGCTGAGTTTTATGAGTGAGTCAAGAAGGTTGAGCAACCAGCGGATGAAGCTTGAACTGCGCTTGCAGTTGCTTTATCCAAGTGTCAGTGCGGGACTGAAGGTTGTCTGATGCAGAAAAAGTGTTGTGACCACTGGCTTGTGGTGCCCGGAGCTAGGATCGAACCCGCTCATTCATGAGCTTGAGCGAGACAGGCCAAAGGCGTGTGGTTCGAGGATGCAGAAAAAGTGTTGTGACCACTAGCTATGGTGCCCGGGGCCGGAATCGAACCGGCACGCCTCGCGGCGCGGGATTTTGAGTCCCGTGCGTCTACCAATTCCACCACCCGGGCAACGCTGCATACAGCCTTGGATTATGGCACATTAGCGATATGAACTACCCAACTTTAGAAGACGCCATTGGCAAAACTCCCCTGGTGCGTTTGCAGCGTATTGGCGCAGTTGACAACGCAGCACGCAGCAATGTGATTCTGGGCAAGCTGGAGGGCAACAACCCCGCCGGGTCGGTCAAAGACCGCCCCGCTATTGCCATGATCAAGCGCGCTGAAGAGCGCGGCGACATCAAACCCGGCGACACACTGATTGAAGCAACATCGGGTAACACGGGTATTGCGCTGGCGATGGCTGCCGCTATCAAAGGCTACCGCATGATTTTGATCATGCCTGAAGACCTGTCCATTGAACGCGCCCAAACCATGAAAGCCTTTGGCGCCGAGCTGCTGCTGACCCCGAAATCGGGCGGAATGGAAACTGCCCGTGATCTGGCCGAACGCATGCAATCAGAAGGCAAGGGCAGGGTGCTGGACCAGTTTGCGAACATGGACAACCCGCGCGCCCACTACGAGACCACCGGGCCAGAGATATGGACAGACACGTCAGGGCGCGTGACACATTTTGTCAGCGCCATGGGCACCACCGGCACGATTACCGGCGTGTCGCGCTACCTGAAAGAGAAAAACCCGGCCATCCAGATCATTGGCGCTCAGCCAAGCGAGGGTTCACGCATCCCCGGCATCCGCAAGTGGCCAGAAGCGTATCTGCCCAAAATTTACGATGCCAGCCATGTGGACCAACTGGTCGAAGTCAGTCAAAGCGACGCCGAAGACATGTGCCGCCGCATGGCGCGTGAAGAAGGCATTTTTGCGGGTATTTCTGCGGCGGGCGCTTGCTGGGTGGCGCAGCAGATTGCCAAAACCACGACGGGCGCGGTGATCGTCTTCATCGTCTGTGACCGGGGCGACCGCTATTTGTCGACGGGTGTGTTTCCGGCTTGACGCCCTTGAACTTATCCAAAAACAGCTAAAAAGCACCATTTTTAAGTGCGAAAAGTGCTTTTTGGTCAATAAATACGGGCGTAACCAGCTCCTGAAATCATAGTAAATTATCTGGCCTTTCAATGACCAACACCTTCAAATTCTGCCCCCAATGCGCCACACAGCTTGAGATGGTCACACAACTCGAAGACGGCGGTGAAAAGGCCCGGCTGCGCTGCCTTAACTGCGGCTATACCCACTGGAACAACCCAACGCCTGTGTTGGCCGCCGTGATTGAGTACAACGGCCAGATTTTGCTGGCTCGCAACGCCGCCTGGTCTGGCCGCATGTTTGCGCTGATCACCGGGTTTATGGAGGCGGGTGAAACGCCCCAGGGCGGCATTGCGCGTGAGATCAAGGAAGAAACCAACCTGGCCACTACCTCGCTTGATTTGATTGGCGTGTACGACTTTCAACGCATGAACCAGATCATCATTGCCTACCACGCCGTGTGTACGGGCGAAGTCAGTTTGTCGGCGGAGTTGGTGGAGTACAAGCTTTACGACTATGACGCAGTCAAGTGCTGGCCAGCAGGTACGGGCTACGCGCTGGCCGACTGGCTGAAATCTCGCGGCTACAACCCGCAGTTTGTCGAATGGCAAAAGAAGGACTGAATCAGCTCTGACGAAGCCGTGCTTAAAATCAACACTTCTCAAGGATTTTCATGAACATTGACAAAGAACTCGACACACGCGGCCTGAACTGCCCGCTGCCCATTTTGAAAGCCAAAAAAGCACTGGCTGAAATGCTCAGCGGCCAGCACTTGAAGGTGGTGTCAACCGACGCGGGTTCAGTGCGGGACTTTCAGGCCTTTGCCCGGCAAACTGGCAACGATCTGGTTGAACAGCAAACAGTGGGCAGTGACTTCATCCATGTGATGAAGCGCCGCTAATTGACGATTCATAACGATCAACAACGCAACACGCCAGGCGCAATCAATCCAGTTTGAGATTTTTCAGATAACTCTTAAACCGTGCGCCTACTTCAGGGTGCTGCAAAGCCAGTTCAATCGTGGCCTCCAGAAAGCCTTCTTTGCTACCGCAGTCGTAGCGTTTGCCCTGGTACTGAAATGCGTAAACACTTTCTTCACGCAGCAAACTGGCAATACCGTCAGTCAGTTGCAACTCGCCGCCCACGCCAGGTTTTTGGCTGCGGATGTGTTTAAAAACTGCTGGTGTCAAGATATAGCGGCCTGCCACGGCCATGCGTGAAGGTGCTGCGTCAGGCGCTGGTTTTTCAACCATCGCGCTGACTTTCATCAGGTGCTCACCTGATTGTTCCCCAGCCACAATGCCATAACGACGGGTTTGATCCAGAGGCACTTCCTGAACTGCCAAAATCGATTGTTGCAGCGTTTTAAACTGCCCTGCCATTTGTGCCAGCACCGATTGACCACCTTGGGGGCCAGTCATCAGATCATCAGCCAGCAACACCGCAAACGGCTCATTGCCCACCATGTGCTCGGCGCACAGTACAGCATGACCCAAACCCAGCGAACGGGGCTGACGCACGTATGAAAAGTCCATATCGGTGGCCTGAATAGACCGCACCAGCGCCAGTAACTCCTGCTTGCCCGCGACTTCCAGCTCATTTTCCAGCTCGTAGGCGGTGTCAAAGTGGTCTTCTATGGCACGTTTATTGCGACCAGTCACGAAAATCATGTGGCGGATGCCGGCGGCATAGGCTTCCTCAACCGCGTACTGGATCAGTGGTTTGTCAACCACCGGCAACATTTCCTTGGGCTGGGCTTTGGTGGCTGGCAAAAAGCGTGTTCCCAAGCCTGCCACCGGAAAGACGGCTTTGTTCAAAGATGTGAATATTTCCATAGATTTCGTAACTTAAATGACTTGAAGTGTTGCAAAACTTTCACGGTCAAGACGTCAGACAAACGCCTGAATGGATGCCGTACAAGCCCTGGCATGTGTTGAAAACGCAGACCCATCATTCCAAGGACGCGCAAGTGGACATAAGTGGTCATGTTCAGGCGTTCAAGCGTGCCAATTGGGCATTCAGTTTTTCAATCGTCGCGGTAAAGTCTTCTTGGCGTTTTTGCTCTTGTGCCAGCACGGCGGGTGGCACTTTGCTGACGAAGGCCTCGTTGGCGAGCTTGGTTTTGACTTTGACCAATTCGCCTTCAAGCCGCGTGATTTCTTTGCCCAACCGGGCTTTCTCAGCCACCACGTCAACCTCCATGTGCAGGCAAATTTTGGCTTCTCCAATGATGGCCACGGGCGCCGCTTGCGCCGCAGTCGCCCAGGCTGACTCCTCGTCAAACACTTTGACTTCGCTCAGCTTGGCCAAAGCTTTGATCACGGCACTGGACTGCGTCATGAACGCCGTGTCGCCCAACACAAACATGGGCATGCGGGTAGCAGGAGAGACCTTCATCTCGCCCCGCAATTCGCGCGTCGCATTGACCAGTGCTTTGAGCTTGGCCACATGGGCTTCGGCTACTTCGTCAATTTTGTTGGGCTGGCTCTGTGGGTACGCGGCCTGGCCGATGTAGGTGGTTTTCTTAATGCCCGCAACCACCGCAACCTGCTGCCACAACGATTCAGTGATGAACGGAATCACCGGGTGTGCCAAACGCAAAATCGCTTCGAGTGTGCGGATGAGTGTGCGGCGTGTGGCGCGCTTTTGCGAGTCATCACCCGTCTGGATTTGCACCTTCGCAATTTCCAGATACCAGTCGCAAAACTCGTCCCATACAAACTGGTAAATGCTGCCGGCCACATTGTCCAGGCGGTAGTCTTCAAAGCCCTTGGCAACGTCGGCTTCAACGCGCTGCAGGGTCGATGCAATCCAGCGGTCGGCTTGTGAAAAGCTCATGTAGTTGTGAAATTCGCCGCCCGGCTGGCATTGCTCTTTGGTGTGGTCGGCCAGGCCGCAGTCCTGACCTTCGCAGTTCATGAGCACAAAGCGCGTGGCGTTCCAGAGCTTGTTGCAAAAGTTGCGATAGCCCTCGCAGCGTTTGCTGTCAAAGTTGATGCTGCGGCCCAGGCTGGCGAGGGACGCAAAGGTAAAGCGCAGTGCGTCTGCGCCATAGGCGGGGATGCCCACCGGGAACTCTTTTTCAGTCAGCTTGCGCACTTGCGGTGCCGTCTCTGGCTTGCGCAGGCCCTGTGAGCGTTTGTCCAGCAATGGGGCAAGCTCAATGCCGTCGATCAAATCAACAGGGTCCAGCACATTGCCCTCGGACTTGCTCATTTTTTTGCCCTGCGCGTCTTTGACCAGGCCGTGGATGTAGACGTGTTTGAACGGCACCTGTCCCGTAAAGTGCGTCGTCATCATGATCATTCGGGCGACCCAGAAGAAGATGATGTCGTAACCCGTGACCAGCACGCTGGAGGGCAAAAAAAAATCAAGCTCTTTTGTTTTTTCAGGCCAACCGAGTGACGAGAAAGGAACGAGTGCCGATGAATACCAGGTGTCCAGCACGTCTTCATCACGGGTGAGTTTTTTACCCGGTGCTTGCAATTGCGCTGTGGCTTCGTTTTCAGCAACATACACGTTGCCGTCTTCGTCGTACCACGCTGGAATCTGGTGGCCCCACCAAAGTTGACGCGAGATGCACCAGTCCTGGATGTTGTTCATCCACTGGTTGTAGGTATTGACCCATTGCTCAGGCACAAACTTCACGTCGCCGTTGGCTACGGCGTCGCGCGCTTTTTGCGAAATCGATTTTCCCGTCGGATCACCGTCGCTGACTTTGCTCAGTGCTACAAACCATTGGTCCGTCAGCATCGGCTCGACCACCGCGCCGGTGCGGGCACACACCGGCACCATGTTTTTATGCGGCACTGCTTTTTCTAAAAAGCCTTGCGCTTCCAGGTCTTTCAACACCGCCTTGCGGCACACATACCGGTCCATGCCCTGGTAAGCCACCGGGCCGTTTTCATTGATCTTCGCGTCGAGTGTGAAGATGGTGATGAGTGGCAGGTTGTGCCGCTGCGCCACCTGGTAGTCGTTAAAGTCATGCGCGCCGGTAATCTTCACGCAGCCGCTGCCAAACGCCGGGTCCACATACGTGTCGGCAATCACCGGTATGGTACGGTCGCACAGTGGCAAATCGACCATCTTGCCAATCAGGTGCTGGTGGCGTGCGTCGTCCGGGTGGACGTCCAGTGCGCCGTCGGCCAGCATGGTCTCTGGCCGGGTGGTGGCAATGTGCATGCCGCGCAGCTCGGTGCCATCCGCCGCTTTTTGCGGGCCATCGCTGAAGGGGTATTCAATGTGCCACATAAAGCTGTCGCGCTCTTCGCTTTCAACTTCCAGGTCGCTCACGGCCGACTTCAACACCGGGTCCCAGTTGACGAGCCGCTTGCCACGGTAAATCAGCCCTTGCTCGTACAGCTTCACAAACGTCGATGTGACCACGGTGGACATTTTGGGGTCCATGGTGAAGTACTCGTGCTTCCACGCCACCGAGTCGCCCATGCGGCGCATCTGCTGGGTAATGGTGGCACCGGACTCTTCCTTCCATTCCCACACCTTGGCCACAAAATTCTTGCGGCCCAAGTCGTGGCGGGTTTGGCCTGCGGTTTGCAGCTTGCGCTCCACCACAATTTGCGTGGCTATGCCGGCGTGGTCAGTGCCCGGCACCCACAGCGTGTTATGGCCACGCATGCGGTAGTAGCGCGTCAAGCTGTCCATGATCGTCTGGTTAAACGCATGGCCCATGTGCAGCGTGCCGGTGACGTTAGGCGGCGGTAACTGGATACTGAATGAGGGCTTGCCAGCGTCCAGCGTCGGCTCGTACATGCCGCTTTGCTCCCACAGCGGGCCAAAGTGCGCCTCAATGGCCGCAGGCTCAAACGATTTGGCCAGGCTGTCAAGGCCGGGGGTTGATGGTGTGGATGGGGCGGAGTCGGTCATATTGAAATAAAAACGGCATCCATGCGATGCCGTTGTGAGTTTTGATAGCTGACTGCCATTTTATTCGACTGCTGCCAGTCAAATAAAAGCTATTTTTTCAGGAGCTGGTTGCGCCCGTATTCATTCGCCTAAAGCCCTAAAACATACCCAAAAATGACCTAAAAACGCCCAAAATCAGATCCTGGTGCGCACTTTCAGGTTCATCATGCAGTTTAGGGGTCCCAAAGCAGCTTTAGCGAAGGCTCCTCGCACCTTTACACTCAGGCAATTGTTCAGCTCCCTCTACTAGATTCATACATATCTCACCCATGCAAGGGCAACTTTTTACCCAAGACTTTTTGCTGCGAGGCGTGCAGGGCACACCGCCGTATCAAGAGTTTGGTGATCCCGCTTTTACGGCTTTCCAAAGCGAGTTAAAAGGCATTTTTAACGGACTGGACGCCGCGTCAACCATCAACGAAGCCCAAACCGAGCAACTGGTCATCAACAAGGTGCTAGCCGCCCTTGGCTGGGCTGACGACACGCTGCCGCAAGTCAACGCCGACCCCAAAGGCCGCGAGGCCGTACCCGACTGCCTGCTGTTTGCCAACCCCCAGCAAAAAGCACTGGCTGTGGCCGAGGCCAAAGACGACCGCCGCTACCGCCATGGCCTGGCAATTCTGGAGGCCAAACGCTGGCTGCGCCCGCTAGACCGGGGCGACGGCAGCAACGCCTTTGACCCCGACGCACCGTCCTCGCAAATGCTGCGCTACTTGAGCCGCATCGACGTCGCGTCAGACCGCGCCATCAAATGGGGCATGTTGACCAACGGCGCGGTGTGGCGGCTGTACTGGCAAGACGCCCGGTCACGGGCTGAAGAGTTTTTTGAAATTGACCTGGCTGGCGCGTTGGGCTTGAAGGGCATTCAACATGACCTTGACGAGATAGAACCCGCCCACGCCCTTAAGCTGTTTTACCTGTTCTTTCAGCGCCAAGCCTTTTTGCCGCAGGCTTGGGATAGCAGCAACAGAACCTTTCACGCCTACGCGCTGAACGAAGCACGGCTGTATGAAGAAAAAGTCTCGCAAGACCTGGGCGCACGCGTGTTCAGCGACATTTTTCCGCAACTGGCCGACGCGCTGGCGCGGGGCGACCTGCACGCCAAGACGCAAGAAGTGGGCTACGGCCAGTTCAAGCGCCCACAGTACACGGCAGAGTATCTGGACGAAGTGCGCGAAGCCGCGCTGGTGCTGCTGTACCGCCTGCTGTTTTTGTTTTACGCCGAAGACCGTAATCTGCTGCCGGTGCGCGATGCACGGTACGCGCCCTACAGCGTGCGGCGCTTGCGGGAGGAAGTGCGGGACAAGGTGGATGCGGGAGGCGTGTTTTCCAGCACGATGACCAAAGTGTGGCTCTCATTGCAGGGCGTTATAGAGCTGGTAGATCAGGGTGACGACGACATTGGTATGCCTGCGTACAACGGCGGTTTATTCAACCGCGCACGGTCGTTGCTCCTGACGCGAACAAAAGTACCCGACAAGGTGATGGCGCCCATCATTGATGCGCTATCACGCCGCACTGAAGACATCCTTCGAGGCTGGATCAACTACCGTGACTTGTCTGTTTCACACCTAGGCGGCATTTACGAGCGCCTGCTTGAATACAGCCTGGTGCATGAAGTTCAGGCCGCAGACAGCTACAAAGACAAACCCGAGGTCAATCGCATTACCGCCGCGCCCGCCAGCTTTGCACGCAAGGTGTCGGGCAGCTACTACACGCATGACGACCTGGTGCGGCTGATCTTGCGCGAATCAGTCGGCCTGCTGGCCACCGAGCGCATGGACGCGTTTGAGGCGCATATCAAAAAGGCAGGCAAAAAAGGCTCCGTCAACCCTGGCGACTGGGACGAGATTGACAAGCTAGACCCGGCCAGCCAAATACTCGAACTCAAAATTTGCGACCCCGCCATGGGCAGTGGCCACTTTTTGGTGGCGCTGGTGGACTATTTGGCTGACCGCGTGCTGGAGGCTATTACCACCGCCACGCACTTGGTCAATGACCAGTCGTGGGGGGGCCCATGTTGGGTATGTTTGGGCCCCGTGCCAAGCCCTGGTTTTGAGCGCCTGGCCCACACAAACAAAAAAAAAAAAAAAAAAAACA
>JANMIH010000528.1:0-2728 GCA_031375685.1 Polaromonas sp.
CCGCGCGCTGCTGTCGCCGCGTGTCGCCGCATCAGCTGCAGGCGGGTCTGTAGCGCCTACGGCCCCACCGGCTGTGCTGCGTACCAGCCCGGCGCTGGGTGTGGACAAAAAGTAAACAACATGGCAACAGGTGATATTCAAAACGATGGCATGAGCGAGCCCTTCATATTACAAGCTGACGAGCCGCCACACAACGCGCCTGTCAGCCGCTTGGTGGCCACTGGCCTGCAAAAGTCCTATGGCAGCCGCATGGTGGTGCAAGATGTGTCGCTGGCGGTTGAAAGCGGCGAGGTGGTCGGCCTGTTGGGTCCCAACGGCGCAGGCAAAACCACGTCGTTCTACATGATTGTGGGCCTGGTGCGCGCCGATGCGGGCGAGATCACGATCGATGGCAATTCTGTTGAACACATGCCGATTCACCGTCGTGCCCGTTTGGGCTTAAGTTATTTGCCGCAAGAAGCGTCGATTTTTAGCAAGCTCAATGTTGAAGAAAACGTGCGCGCTGTGCTGGAATTGCAGCTTGACGATGCTGGCAAACCGCTGTCAAATCCTGCAATGGAGGCCCGGCTGACGGCTTTGCTGAGGGATTTGCGGGTAGACCATCTGCGCGATTCCCCCGCACTGTCGCTGTCAGGTGGCGAGCGCCGCCGGGTTGAAATTGCCCGGGCACTGGCAACCCAGCCGCGTTTTATTTTGCTGGATGAGCCTTTTGCTGGCATTGACCCGATTGCCGTGATTGAGATCCAGCGCATCATCGGGTTTTTAAAATCACGCGGCATTGGCGTGCTGATCACCGACCACAACGTGCGCGAAACGCTGGGCATTTGCGACCACGCCTACATCATCAGCGACGGCCACGTGCTGGCCAAGGGCACGCCGTCCGAGATTGTGAACAATGCCGATGTACGCCGCGTATATTTGGGCGAACACTTTCGAATGTAGCCGCCCTCATGAAGCAGGGCCTTTCTTTACGCTTTTCGCAGCACCTGGCGCTTACGCCGCAGTTGCAGCAGTCCATTCGCCTGCTGCAATTGTCTACGCTTGAGCTGAGCCAGGAGGTCGAGCAGATGCTCGACGAAAACCCGTTTCTGGAAGTCAATGAAGACGCCGCCCCGCGCGAAGAATTTGGCCTGGCGCAAACAGACACGCCTGTGAGTCAAGAGATTCGAGACACTGAAATCGCTCCTGAATTCATAGCTGCTCACACGCATGAAACCGGCGCTACAGCGTCAAATGACGCTCAAAATACGGCTGAGAAAGTTGACAAGAGCCCTGAGGAGTCGACCGAGCCGAAACTGGAAGAAAGCTGGGAGGGCGACGGCTCAGTCGAGTCAGCGCCAGACGACGGCGAGTGGGGCAACGATGCAGCGCCGCGTAAAAACAATCTGGACGACAGCGACGCCGAGGCGTCAGACCTGGCAGGCGAGCACGAGACCTTGCAGGCGCATTTGCACCGCCAGTCATTGAGCCTGCGGTTGTCAGACATTGATCACGCTGTGCTACATTTTTTGATTGAATCGCTCAATGACGACGGTTATCTGGAAGACAGCCTGGCGTCATTGGCTGAAGGACTGGCGCAGGGCAACATGCAGCAGGTGGATGAATTGATCCAGCACTTTGGCATCGCGCTCAAGTTGCTGCATCACATGGAGCCTGCTGGCGTGGGCGCGCGCAACATGGGTGAATGCTTGAGCCTGCAATTGCTGGACTGCAAAGACTGTGAAGAAGTCCGCGCGGCCATGGCCATGTGCCAGCAACCGATGGAGTTGCTGGCCAAACGTGATGTCAAGCGCCTGTCGCAGCTCTGCGGCTTTGCCGAGAGCGTGATCAAAAGCGCCATCGGCGTGATTGGCCGACTCGACCCCAAACCCGGCAGGCGCTTTGCCAATGTGGAACGCAATGTGGTGGTGCCCGATGTCATCGTCGTCAAGATGGGGCGCGGCTTTAAAGTCACATTGAACAGCGACGTGATGCCGCGTCTGAAGGTACAGGATATTTATGCCAATGCCGTCAAGCAGCACAAGGGCGCGAGCGGCCAGGCCTTGCAGCAGCGCCTGCAAGAGGCGCGCTGGTTCATTAAAAATATCCAGCAGCGCTTTGACACCATCCTGCGCGTCAGCACGGCGATTGTGGAGCGGCAAAAAAACTTTTTCACCCACGGTGAGCTGGCCATGCGCCCGCTGGTGCTGCGCGAGATTGCCGACGAGCTGGGCCTGCACGAGTCCACCATCTCGCGCGTGACCACTGCCAAGTACATGATCACACCGTTTGGTACGTTTGAGCTGAAATATTTTTTTGGCTCGGCGCTGGGCACAGAGACCGGTGGCAACGCATCAAGCACGGCCGTACGGGCGTTGATCAAACAGTTCATTGCGGGTGAAAATCTGAAAAAGCCCCTCAGTGACAACCAGATATCTGAAATGCTCAAGGAGCAAGGCATCGAATGCGCACGGCGTACCGTGGCCAAATACCGCGAAGCACTGCGCATTGCGCCAGCCAACCTGCGTAAATCTTTATGAATCAACTTCAATTATTTTTACCCTGCGCCGCTGGCGTTGAGGCGCTGCTGGCCACTGAGGTGCAGCGCATCACCGGTACCGCGCCCAAGGCTTGGCGCGCTGGCGTGCAGCTGGCCGGCTCGTGGCGCGATGCCTTGCAGCTTAATTTGCACAGCCGCCTGGCCCAGCGCGTATTGATCGAGCTGGCGCACAATCAGTACCGCAGCGAG
>JANMIH010000017.1:0-5779 GCA_031375685.1 Polaromonas sp.
CCCGACCAGACCGACGGCAAGCCCAATGAACAGTGCTGTCAGCCCGCGCAGCGTGCTTTTGCCCAGCACCGCACTGACGGTGGTAAAGGCCAGCAGCATCAGCATGAAGTACTCCGGCGGCCCCAGTTTGACGGCGTATTCTGCCACCAAGGGCGCAAACAATGTGACGATGACCGTGGCAATCGTGCCCGCCACAAACGAGCCAATGGCGGCTGTGGCCAGCGCCGCACCGGCACGGCCACTTTTGGCCATCTTGTTGCCCTCCATCGCCGTGACCATGCTGGCGGTTTCCCCCGGCGTGTTGAGCAAAATCGAGGTGGTCGAGCCGCCGTACATGGCGCCGTAATAAATGCCCGCGAAAAAAATCATGGAGGCGGTGGCCTCGACCTTGACGGTGATCGGCAGCAGCATGGCCACTGCAACCGCCGGGCCAATGCCGGGCAGTACACCGACAGCGGTGCCCAATGCACAGCCAACAAAACACCAAAGCAAATTAACGGGCGTTGCAGCAGTCGCAAAACCCTGCATGAGCAGATTAAAAACATCCATTTAAAGCCACCCAGTCGCGGTCAGGCCAGGCAAATTAATCGCCAAAAATTTGGTGAACATCCAGTACACCGGGGCGGCAATCGCCATGCCGATCAGCGCGTTCTTCACCAAGGTGGCGGGCTTGAAATCTGCCGTGCCATTCGCATTGCGCAAGCCCTGCACCGCCAGCACAAAACAAAGGGTGCAACTGAAAATAAAGCCGATGGTGGTGATCAGTGCCGCGTTCAGCAGCAACCCAGCCGAGACCCAGGCAAAGCCTGACCAGCAGGGAGCGATACCGTCAGGCTCATCCATCGCGCGAAAGCCGCCTGAGCGCGACTCCCACACCATGAAAGCACCGCAGACTGTCAAGGCAATCGACACCACCCACGGTAAGAAATTGGGGCCTACCCCACCGTACCCGGCGGCCGAAGGAATGCTGACAGCACCCGCCGCCAGCGCCAGGCCAATCAGCAGCACGCCGACCGCCATAACAGTTTGAAGGTTTGAGGCGGGGTGCTGCGACATATTTAAACCATGCCTGACTTGACCATGGTTGCGCGGAGGCTGGCAAAGTCATCGTCCACGAACTTCTCGAATGCCGGACCGGTCAGTACCGCAGCTGTCCAGTTGTTTTTATCTGAAGCTTCCTGCCAGCTCTTGGTCTTGATGGCCTTGAGCACGACGTCTGTCAGCTCTTTGCGCTGGTCCGCGGTGATGCCAGGCGCGCCATACACACCGCGCCAGTTGCCAATCGTCACATCAATGCCCTGCTCCTTGAGCGTGGGCACGGTCACGCCTTTGAGGCGGGTGTCAGACGTGACGGCAATCGCCTTCATCTTGCCGGTGTTGATGTACTCAGCAAACTCGCTGTAGCCGCTGCCGCCGACGGTGACGTTGCCACCCAAAATAGCTGCGGTCGCCTCACCGCCGCCCCGGAAAGCAACGTAGTTGATCTTGGACGGGTCAACACCAACCTGGCGGGCAATCATGGCCGCTGCAATGTGTTCCGTTGAGCCGCGCGAACCGCCACCCCACTTCACGCTGCCAGGGTCTTTTTTAAGCTGCTCAATCACTTCAGCCATCGACTTGAAGGGTGAATTGGCGGGCAGCACAAACACGTTGTATTCGCTGGTAAGGCGTGCAATCGGCGTGGCCGTGCTCAGGTTAACGGGCGGTTTGCCGGTGATGATGCCCCCCAGCATGACAGCGCCCATCACCATGATGGCGTTGCCGTCGCCTTTGGCACCGTTGACAAATTGCGCCAGACCCAACGCGCCAGCAGCGCCGCCCTTGTTTTCAAACGTCACGGTGCTGGCAGCGCCTGACTCCTGCATGGCCTTGCCCAAGGCACGGCCCGTGGTGTCCCAACCGCCGCCAGGGTTGGCAGGGATCATCATTTTGATGTTGGCCGCTGCCAGCGCGGTCTGGGGTAAAACGCCTGCAGCAACCAAGGCAGCAACAGATTTTAAAAAGGTATCGCGACGCATAAATGTCTCCTAATCGGGTTGTCTTGATGAAAAATATCAATCAGCACGGATGATGCACCCGTTGTCTGTCAATTGGCTGTCCAGTTGATTGGGGAAAACGCTGATGGACGGTCAATAAAGCGTCAAGCCATGCCCGACAAATACATGATGGCGCGCAACGCCGTGAACTCGTATTCCACGAAGTTGTCGAAATCCTTGCCCGCCATCAAAGCGGGGGTCCAGGCGTTTTTCACCAGTGCGTCCTGCCAGGCCTTGGTTTTTGTGGCTTTCAAAACAATATCGGTCAGCACGGCACGCTGCTCGGCATTGATGCCGGGGGCAGCGTAAACACCCCGCCAGTTGCCCAGCACAACGTCGTACCCCTGCTCTTTCATGGTGGGTATGTTCACACCGTTCAAGCGCTTTTGTGATGTGACGCCAATGGCCCGCATCGTGCCTGCCTTGATGTGGTCCGAAAACTCGCTGTAGCCGCTGCCGCCCACGGTGACATTGCCTCCGACGATGGCAGAAATCGCCTCGCCGCCGCCACGAAAAGGAACGTAGTTGACTTTTTTCGGGTCCACGCCGACCTGCCGCGCCAGAATGCTGGCCGAAATGTGCTCGGTGGAGCCGCGCGAGCCGCCGCCCCACTTCACACTGCCGGGATCTTTCTTGAGTTGCTCGACCACGTCCTTCATGCTTTTGAACGGTGAGTTGGCAGGCACCACAAACACGTTGTATTCGCTGGTCAGGCGCGCAATCGGCGTGCAGGCGCTCAGTTGCACCGGCGACTTGCCAGAAATGATGCCGCCCAGCATGACCGCACCCATCATCAGCAGCGCGTTGGGGTCACCCTTGCTGGCATTGACAAACTGCGCAAGACCAATGATGCCCGCTGCGCCGCCCTTGTTCTCGTATTGCACGCCATCGGCCAGCTTGCCTTCAACAATGGCGCTGCCCAGTGCCCGCCCGGTGGTGTCCCAGCCGCCTGCGGGGTTGGCAGGGATCATCATTTTCAAAGCCGGCGCCGCCATGGAAGGCAGCGGAAGCGCACCGGCTGCTGTCAAGGCCAGCAGCGATTTAAGGAAGTGATTGCGACGCATGGGAGTCTCCTTGTGTAATGAATGAGGTTTGATGTTGTGCGTTGAAGCTGTCAGGTGACTGTCCATTTGGTTAGGGAAAAACCTAGTGCCTGGCCGTTGATACTATGAGCCTCATGAAACTTTTACTCGTTGAAGACGACGCCACCATGCAGGCCACGCTGGACCGCAGCCTGAGCCGTCGGGGCTTCAAGGTTTACCCCTGCGGCGATGGCCTTCAGGCGCTTGGGCAATGGCGGGCAACCCGTTTTGATGTGGTCCTGCTCGACTTGACCCTGCCCGGACTGGACGGCTTGCAGGTGCTGGCTCAGGCACGCAAAGGCGGCTTAAACACACCTGTGCTGATTGCCACCGCACGCGGCACAGTAGGCGACCGCATCATGGGTCTGAACCTGGGCGCTGACGACTACCTGCCCAAACCGTTTGACCTGGACGAGCTGGAGGCGCGGCTCAGGGCGCTGGTGCGCAGGCGGGCAACGCAAACCAGTGCGCATGATGACGTTGACGAGTTTGGCAGCATTCAGCTTGGTACGTTGCGCTATGAAAAAAGCAGCGGCGCGATCTACCACATCGATGAGGCGATGGACTTGACCCCACGCGAGCGAAAGTTGCTGCAAACCCTGCTGCTCAAACATGGCCATGCGGTGTCGAAAGAAAAACTGTTTGAAGTGATCTTCCCGGGTCAGGCCGATGTGCGATACGAAGCCATAGAAGTGGTGGTTTACAGACTGCGCAAGAAGTTGCAGGCCTCTGGCGTTACCTTGACAACGCTGCGTGGTTTGGGCTACCTGATCAAGGCCAGCCCATGAAGGTCGTCGATGAACGTCGCTCGCTGAGGTTTCATCTGTTGCTGGGCATTTTGCTGCCCGTCGGTTTGCTGGTCAGCATCAACACCGTCAGCCTTTACGGCCAGGCGCTGGACGCCATCAACACCGCCTACGACCGCACCCTGCTGGCATCCACCAAATCCATTGGTGAGCAACTGGACGTGACAGGCTTTGATGCGCAATCCACCCTTCGCGTCACCGTGCCTTATGCGGCGCTCGAGGCTTTTGAAGCCGACAACCAGAGTCGGCTGTTTTACCGCGTATCCAGTTTGAATGGCACGCTGGTATCAGGTTACGCCGAGCTGCCATTTTGGCGCGGGCAAATCAGCGCCAAGCCTGCCTATGCGGCGCTGGTTGATTTTTATGACGACGTGTTTGAAGGCACTCCCGTGCGGGTGGCCGTGCTGATGCAACCTGTGGCCTCGTCCAATGGCCGCGCCATGGCGGTGATCCAGGTGGCTGAAACGCTGGAGCTGCGCCGGTCGCTGGCTCGTACTGTGCTGTTTGACACATTGTGGCGGCAAGCCTTGCTGCTGGCGGTGATTGCGCTGGTGGTGGTGATTGTGGTGCAGCGCGCTACCCGTCCGGTGCGTCGCCTGAGCCTGCAACTGAAGGCCCGCCCCGAAGGGGATTTAAACCCGATCGCAGCCCCCGATGCACCCCGCGAGCTGATGCCGCTGATTGAGGCCACCAACGCCGTGATGGCACGGCTGGACGGACTGCTGGCGCACCAAAAACGCTTTGTACGTGATGCCGCACACCAGTTGCGTACACCACTGGCGGTTTTAAAAGTGCAGGTGCAGTCTGCCATGCGGGGCGACCTGCAGCCGGCTGATGCTTTCAAAGACATCAGCCAGACGGTTGACCGCGCCACACTGGTGGCCAACCAGATGCTGGCGCTGGCCAAAGTCGAACAACTGCGCCAGCAGCCAGAGCTTAAAACACTGGATCTGGCCGACGTGATGCGCGCCGTTGCGCTGGATTTGTCAGCCCTGATGGCCGACAAAAACATTGACTTTGCGATTGAAACTGTTGCTGCACCGATGGCCGCTCACGAGTGGATGCTGACAGAGCTGACCCGTAACCTGCTGCACAACGCTGTTCTGCACACACCACCCTCGGGCAACCTGACGGTACGTATTGTCAGAGACGCCACGCATACGGCATTGACGCTTTCTGACAGCGGGCCAGGCATTGACGCAGAGCTGGCAGAGCGGCTGTTTCAACCCTTCTCAGCAGGTCATGTTGCACGCGGCTCAGGTCTGGGCCTGGCCATCTGCAAAGATATTGTGGTGGTGCTGGACGGCAGTATTTCGCTGGACAACCGGGTGCAGCATGGTGTGGTGACAGGTCTTGATGCCACGGTGCGCCTGCCCTTGCTGACTTGACGGCAGAATAGCTGAATGGACAAGATTCGCATCGACAAATGGCTTTGGGCCGCACGCTTTTACAAAACCCGAAGCCTGGCGACTGAAGAAATTGACAAGGGCCGGGTGCGTATCAACGACGCAGAGGTCAAACCCGCCAAAGAGGTGAAGGTGGGCGACACGGTGGCGTTGCGTCAGGGGCCCTTGACCCGAACATTGGTGGTTTGCGGCATCAGCGACAAACGTGGCGGTGCGCCACAAGCTCAGTTGCTGTACGAAGAACTTGAGGCCAGTATCAAGCTCCGTGAGCAACTGGCCGAACAGCACCGGCTGGAGCCCGCCAACGCCCAGGAACACGGCCGCCCTACCAAACGCGACAGGCGCAGTATCGACAAGGTGAACAACTGGGGCAATCGCTGGAGTGCGTCGGCAGACTGATGGTGCTGATAAATGCTACGTATTCAGGAGCTGCTCGCGCCCGTATTTAT
>JANMIH010000070.1:0-4434 GCA_031375685.1 Polaromonas sp.
AGTACCCCAACAGGAGACTGCAATGGCAAGACCAACGGCAAGGGCGGCACTGGTGCTCAGCCCATCTGAGCGAATCATGTTGACAGAGCTGGCTGCATCGCGCACGGCAGCACAGCGCGAAGTCGAACGCGCCAAAGTGCCGCCCTTGCCGTTGGTCTTGCCATTGCAGTCTCCTGTTGGGGTACTGGGTTGACATGATCGCAGATTAGCTTTATTAAGTAAATGTTTTATTGAAACGAGTCACTAGTCACTGACAGCCCGCCCAGGCACATGCCTGAACCCTTTCAACGAGCTGATGCTGACCCCGATGCGTTTCACCAGCAGCTGGCGCACTTCAATGTTCGCCGCATCGCGCCTGCCTTTCCGTCAGCGCAGTGGCAAGCTGACCTGGCGACCGAACATGAATGGCGCGTGGCTGAAGGCAACTATCTTGAAGCCTTGCGGCTGGGCGTTGGGCCGCTGCTGCCTGCACCTGCACTCAGCACAGACGCGTTCATCACCTGGTTTGAACACCTGGCCACGGACGGCCCAGGCCAGCAGCATGACTTGTTTGAGTGGCTGGCGCACAGCGCCACTTTGGCCCAAATGCGCTGGTTTTTGACCCAGGAGGCAGCCGGTGAGGCGGGTTTTGACGATTTGCTGGCCTACACGCAGGTCAAATTGCCCCAACAAGCCAAGCTGGAATGTGCCCGCAACTACTGGGACGAGATGGGCCACGGCAAGCCAAGCGCCATGCATGGGCAAATGCTGGACAACATGGTGGCGGCGCTTGACCTGCAACCCCGCATTGACACCACAGTGTGGCAAGCCCTGGCATTGAGCAACACCATGCTGGGCCTGGCCACCACGCGCCGCTACACCTACCAGTCGCTGGGCGCGCTGGGAGCGATTGAACTGACAGCACCTGACCGTGTCAGGCAGGTGTCCGCAGGCATGAAGCGCCTTGGCCTGGATGGCCGCATGCGGGCTTACTTTGATTTGCATGCCGCGCTGGACATCTCGCATGCCAAAGCCTGGATTCGTGAAATCATCCGTCCGCTGGTGGCTGCAGACCCTGCTTGCGGCCGCTACATTGCCGAAGGCGCGCTGATGCGGCTGGTGTGCGGGCAGCGCTGCTTTGACCGCTACAGCACCGAGCTGCAAGCTGAAGTTGCCACATGCTGAACCAGCTGGATGCAGATGACGTGGCAACCGCTCTGGGCCTGATGCTGCGGCACCTGGCCGACGCCAATTACCGTTTTATCACCCCGACACCACTGACGCATCAGCGCGTGCTGGCGCACAGAGGTGAGCAAATGGCCACCAGCCTGCGCGATGTGTTTGGCTGGAACATGCCCTTTCAAACCGCCACCTGCAGCGGCATGACACGCGAACTGCTGGCCGCTATGCGCGGGGCGGGCGTTCTGCAAACGCGCGGCGACCTGTTGCAAAGCCGGGTGCGTGTGGCCAGTTTGGGCGACGATTTGTTTGTGCATTCAGCCTACCCGACGGTGCAGGACGACGCGGTGTTTTTTGGCCCTGACACGTACCGCTTTGCGAGGTTTATTCAGCAAGGCGTGGCCGACCTGACATCAACAGGCGGCCAGCCGATGCGCGTGCTTGATGTTGGCTGCGGCAGTGGGGCCGGGGGCATGGCTGTGGCGCGTGCTTTGTCGCACATGGGCGTGCTGGACATCAGCATGAATGACATCAACCCGCTGGCTTTGCAGTACACGGCTGTCAACGCGGCATTTGCAGGCATTGCCGTCAAGCCCGCCCTGGGCAACGCACTGCGTGCGGTCAAGGGTGACTTTGACCTGATCATCAGCAACCCGCCGTATCTGCAAGACGCCGCACAGCGCGCCTACCGCCACGGCGGCGCAGGGCTGGGCCGGGCGCTGAGCGTGCAAATTGCGCAAGAAGCCCTGGGCCGACTGGCACCCGGCGGGCGTTTGCTGCTGTACACCGGCGTGGCCATCGTGGGCGGTGTCGATGCTTTTTGGGCCGACATGCAGCCACTGCTGGCCAGTGCGCCATTTGACGTGTCGTATGCAGAACTTGACCCGGATGTCTTTGGTGAAGAGCTGGAACAACCCGCCTACCAGCACATTGACCGCATCGCCGCAGTGGGTTTGACGGTCACGCGCCAACTGGAGGCATGAGATGCAAGCGGATCTGCCCATTGACGCTTACCTGAAGGACAAACTCGCTGGTCTAAAACTGACGCTGGAGCACCTGCCCAAGGGGTTGATTTGCATTCCTTTGACGGTGCAGTGGCTATGGCTGGCATTGCGCTACCAAAGCTTGACGCTGCCCACCATTGCCAACCCGGCCATCACTGCGGGTGGACTGGTAGGCGAGGGCAAGCTCGAATACTTTGACGGCATGGGGCCCCTGGCGCTATCGGCTACCGCACCGTATTGCGCGGTTTCAACCCACAAGTCCTACACCACAGTTGAGCTGCGCGAGCTGATGCGCGGCGCGGGCTTGAGCTTTCCGGTGATTGCAAAACCAGACCTTGGCTTGTGCGGCTATGGCGTAAGGCGGGTGGCGAACCGGGCCGAGCTGCGTGACTATTTGCAGACCTTCCCGGTCAATGAAATGGTGGTGTTGCAGCAGTATTTGCCGCAAGAAGGCGAAGCCGGTATTTTTTACATGCGCGACCCGAACGCTGAGGCGGGTCGCATCATTGGCCTGGCGCTGCGCTATTTCCCGCGCGTCACGGGTGACGGCAAAAGCACGATTGCAGAACTGATGGCGCTTGAGCCACGCACCCAGCGGATGCTGAAGTCGCCAAAGCACCAGCCCAGCCATGACCCCAGCCGCATACCCGCTGCGGGAGAGGTGGTGCGCCTGGCCACCATTGGTTCAACCCGCGTTGGCGGTCTGTACCGCGACGGCCGCGCCTACATCACGCCGCAACTCACCCGCGCCATTGATGCCATAGCCCGTGACATGCCCGCGTTTCACTTTGGCCGGTTTGACGTGCGTTTTAAGAACCTCGATGACCTGCGTGCTGGGCTGGCGTTCTCCATCATGGAGGTCAATGGCGCAGGCTCAGAAGCGATTCAGGCTTGGGACCCGAGAGTGGGCGTGCTGGCTGGCCTCAGTATGGTCTTTAAAAAGCAGCGCATCTTGTTTGCCATTGGCCATGCCATGCGGCGCAAAGGCTTCAGGCCGTTGGGCGTGCTGTCATTGGCTCGTCTGAACCAAAGGCAAAACAGCTTGATTGCGCAATACCCGCCGTCCAATTGAACAGCGGTGCATTGGATTCCACCATCCGGCAATTGCTTTTTGTATAGTGAAATATAAAAATGCTGCACTGCAAAATAATTTCTCAATACAAGAAATTAAATTTCACATAGCAGAATATTATTCATAAGTTGTTGTTTTTATTCAAATAAATAAATTGTCTTATATAAGACATAAGAGCTGAATAACTCTTGTAGAAGACTTAGAATTAGTCATCGTCAAAGATTTTTGTATTTTCTTTAACCCAGGAGTTCACCATGCCCCAAACCCTCAACGACCAACTGACCCGTGAGCAGCAAATCGCCGCCCTTGAAAAAGACTGGGCCACCAACCCCCGCTGGAAAGGCATCAAGCGCGGTTACAGCGCAGCCGATGTGGTGCGCTTGCGTGGCTCTTTTCATATTGAGCACACCCTGGCTCGCCGCGGTGCTGAAAAGCTGTGGGACCTGGTCAATGACGAGCCGTATGTCAACTGCCTGGGCGCACTGACGGGTGGCCAGGCCATGCAGCAGGTCAAGGCTGGCGTCAAGGCCATTTACCTGTCGGGCTGGCAAGTCGCGGCTGACAACAACAGCTACGCATCGATGTACCCCGACCAGTCGCTGTACCCAGTTGATTCAGTCCCCACCGTTGTTGAGCGCATCAACAACACCTTCCGCCGTGCAGACGAAATCCAGCATTCCAAAGGCATTGACGCAGGCGATGCTGGCTACATCGACAACTTCGCACCCATCGTGGCAGATGCTGAAGCCGGTTTTGGTGGCGTGCTGAACGCGTTTGAACTGATGAAGGCCATGATCAAAGCCGGTGCGGCTGGCGTTCACTTTGAAGACCAGCTGGCTTCAGTTAAAAAATGCGGCCACATGGGCGGCAAAGTGCTGGTGCCAACGGCCGAAGCCTGCCAAAAACTCATTGCAGCCCGCATGGCGGCTGACGTGTGCGGCGTGCCGACGCTGGTGATTGCCCGTACTGACGCAGAAGCCGCCGACTTGCTGACCAGCGACTACGACGCGAACGACAAGCCCTTCATCACCGGTGAGCGCACCGCTGAAGGTTTTTACAAAACCAACAAAGGCATGGACCAAGCCATCAGCCGCGCCGTGGCTTATGCTGAATATGCAGACTTGGTGTGGTGCGAGACTGGCACGCCAGATCTGGAATTTGCCCGCAAATTTGCCGAAGCCGTTCACGCCAAGCACCCCG
>JANMIH010000125.1:0-4086 GCA_031375685.1 Polaromonas sp.
CACGCGACACCATCAAACGCATCGGCTACGACAACACCGAATACGGCATTGACTACAAGGGCTGCGCGGTAATGGTCTGCTATGACAAGCAGAGCAACGACATCGCCCAGGGCGTTGACCATGCCAGTGATGACCACCTGAACACCGGCGCAGGCGACCAGGGCCTGATGTTTGGCTATGCCTGCGACGAAACGCCAGAGCTGATGCCCGCCCCCATTTACTACGCCCACCGTTTGGTTGAGCGCCAGGCGCAATTGCGCAAAAGCGGCAAGCTGCCCTTTTTGCGCCCAGATGCCAAAAGCCAGGTGACGATGCGCTATGTAGACGGCAAGCCGCACAGCATTGACACGGTGGTGCTGTCGACCCAGCACAGCCCCGACCAGAGTGAGACAGCCCACAAAATGAAGGCCTCGTTTAACGAAGCCATCATTGAAGAGTTGATCAAACCCGTGCTGCCCAAACACATGCTGACGGCCAACACCAAATACCTGATCAACCCGACAGGCCGTTTTGTCATTGGCGGCCCGCAGGGCGATTGCGGTTTGACCGGCCGCAAAATTATTGTGGACACCTATGGCGGCGCCTGCCCGCACGGCGGCGGTGCTTTCAGTGGCAAAGACCCTTCCAAGGTGGACCGTTCAGCGGCGTATGCAGCACGTTACGTTGCCAAAAACATCGTGGCTGCGGGCCTCGCCAAGCAGTGCCAGATTCAGGTCGCTTACGCAATCGGCGTGGCCAAGCCGATGAACGTCACTGTTTATACAGAAGGCACAGGCGTGATCAGCGACGAAAAGCTGTCAGCCCTGGTGCAAGAGCACTTTGACCTGCGCCCCAAAGGCATCATTCAAATGCTCGACTTACTGCGCCCGATTTACGAGAAAACAGCGGCTTATGGCCACTTTGGACGTGATGAGCCTGAATTTACCTGGGAGCGGACCGACAAAGCCGCTGCGCTACGAGCCGCAGCAGGTCTCTAATCAATCGCTAATAAAAAAACCACCTTCGGGTGGTTTTTTTATGCCTTATTTGTTGAGATAGTTCAAAGCCAGCTTGCCAGCCGTCGCCGCAATGCCGCTGACCATCGTGCCCCACGCCATGTCAATGAAGGTCAAGCCCAGCGGCCAATCTTTGACCACGGCCAGGTTGGTCAAGTCATAGGTTGAATAGGCAAAAAAACCAAACAACGCGCCCATCAAAGCGGCCTTCCACACCGGGCTATCCGCTTGCGGCAACACTGCGAATATCAGCAAACCCGCCGGAAACATCAGGTAAAAAGCAGCAGCAGCCCACAAGTTGGGGTTGGGGCTGAGCAGGCTACCCATCGCATTGGCGTACATCGACTTGGCGATCACGCCCAGCCACAGCATGTCGATGATGAACATGGTTAAGAAAATGGCGGCGTAAGTTGCTAAGTATTTCGTCATGGTGTGTCTTTCTTTGAACCCACCGAACAATACGATAGTCCAAATTTCATTTCAACAGTCTATGGGATTCAGTACTGTAGGACAAGTTGACGACCTGCGCGCCCTATTGCACCGAAGCCTTCAACTCTGCTGCGACAACCCCATCGTGTTGATGGCCAACTGTGAGGCTATCCGGCCCTCGTCCGTTGGTACCAGCCACACCTCCACCAGGCTTTCACTGGCATGCAAGGACTCGGCCTGTAGCCCACCGGCATTTGCATTTTTGCCCACATCCAGTCGAACGCCCAGGTAGGCCAGTTGGGTACAGACATCTGCCCGCAGTGCGGCGTCGTGCTCGCCAATTCCCCCGGTAAAGGCCAACACATCCAGCCCGCCCAAACAGGCCGTCATGGCGCCGGTTTCGCGAATGATCCGGTAAGTGAACATCGAAATGGCCAGGGCGGCACGGGGGTCGACGCTGGCGCGCAGGCGGCGCATGTCACTGGACACGCCCGACACGCCAAGCAAACCGCTTTGCCGATACAGCAACCGCTCCATCCGGGCATGGTCCCACCCCTGTGCGAGCAGGTGCAACAGCACACCCGGGTCAAGGCTGCCGCTGCGGGTGCCCATCATGAGTCCGTCGAGCGCAGAAAACCCCATACTTGTGGCTCGGCTTTGCCCTTCAAAGGTGGCGCATAAGCTTGCGCCGCTACCAAGGTGGGCCATCACCATTCGTCCGTTTGATCGGGGGCTCAGGCGCGAAAGGGTTTGTGCGACGTACTGGTAAGACAAACCGTGAAAGCCGTAGCGACGTACGCCCTGACTGAGAAATTCTTCAGGCAATGCAAAACGGTATTCCGACTCTGGCAGTTGTGAATGAAAGGCTGTATCGAAACAGGCAATTTGTGGGGTAGCCGGAAATGCCTTGGCAAAAGCACGTATGCCCGCCAGGTTGTGCGGCTGATGCAATGGGGCAAGTGAACAGAGTGCTTGCAGTTGGTCTAGCACCTTTGCATCCACCTGCACCGCCTGGAGGTAAACACTAGCGCCATGCACTACACGGTGGGCGACAGCACGCAACGCCATGCCCGTCAATTTATCTGACAGTAAGCGCTGCAATGCTTTCAGAGCGCTGGTAAATCTGTCGTCTTCTGGGCATGAAACTGATCGATGGTCTGTCACGCCATCGACTGTCCACGACATAGCCAGCGGCCCGGCGGCAGTCAAGCCATCGACACAACCCGACATCAGCACCGGCCCGTTACCTGCAGCATCCACAGCATAAAGCGCAAACTTCAGTGTTGACGAGCCTGCGTTGACTGCCAGGACTGTCATGGTCGGCCACTGTGTTTGTGATGGCGGTTGTGGTGAGCCACAAGTTTGGCCAGCAATGCAGAGGCAATACGAGCAGTGGCGCCATCTGCGCGGCTGGTCAAGGCAATGGGCACTCGCGCACCGAGCACGATGCCTGATGATGTGGCACCCCCCAAATACTGCAATTGTTTACCCAGCATATTGCCCGACTCCAGGTCTGGCACCACCAGTATGTCGGCATCACCCGCCACGTCCGACGCAATCTGTTTGATGCGGGCAGCGTACGGCGAAATGGCATTGTCAAAAGCCAACGGCCCATCGAGCAAGCCGCCGGTGATCTGCCCACGCTGCGCCATCTTGCACAATGCAGCCGCGTCCAGTGTCGATGGGATGCCCGGGTTGATGGTTTCCACCGCCGACAAAATGGCGACCTTGGGCAACGCCACCCCCATGATGTGGGCAAACAAAATCGCGTTTTGAACGATGTCGGCTTTTTCAGCCAGCGTGGGCCGAATGTTCAAGGCAGCATCCGTCAGCAGCAGCGGCTTGGGGTAGGTGGGCACATCAAACCGGAACACGTGGGACATGCGCCGCGCAGTGCGTAGCGATATCTCCGTCACAACCGCGTGCACCAGTTCATCGGTGTGCAGGCTACCTTTCATCAGCGCCTCTACATCGTGACGCGCCGCCATGGCTGCCGCACGCGCGGCTGCAGCATGGCTATGCTCGACGGCTTCAATGTCGATGCCTGCGATGTCAATGCCGTTTTCTTCGGCCAGCTGACGAATCCTGGTCTCAGGCCCGATGAGCACCACATCGAGCAAATCCAATTTCGCGGCCTCGACCGCACCGCGCAGCGAGTCGGCATCGCAAGGGTGGACAACGCCGCAGCGCACGGGTGGCATACCCGCGCCCAGAGCAAGCAGAGCGCGCAATCGCGCATCAGCATCGAACAATTGAATCTGCGGTGCATTCACCTTCAAGCGGCGCACCCGCTGGGTAGGCGCCAGCACCCGTGCTATGCCAGACAAGACTATTTCATGGCGCTGGTTGACGACCTGGCAATCCAGATCAACACGTTTTTTCTCGTCATCCTTGGCTGTGACCGTCACGGTCACGGTCACTGTATCGCCGACTCGCACGGGTCGGCTGAAACGCAAGGCCTGCTCAAGATAGATGGTGCCTGGGCCTGGGAACACCGTACCCAACAAGGCAGAAATCAGCGCCCCACCCCACATGCCATGGGCAATGACGCCGTGAAACAAGGTCGCATCGGCATAGGCTGGGTCCAGGTGGGCGGGATTGTTGTCGCCCGACACAGCAGCAAAAGCTCGGATGTCGTCCAGCGTGAGGGTGCGCGTGGTTT
>JANMIH010000127.1:0-4471 GCA_031375685.1 Polaromonas sp.
CAGCCAGTCGATGACCTACGGCGACTATTTGCACCTGGATGCGCTGCTGGGCGCACAGCAGCCGCTGTCACCAGACCACAACGAGATGCTGTTCATCATCCAGCACCAGACCAGCGAGCTGTGGATGAAGCTGATGTTGCACGAGCTGCGCGCCGCCATTGCGGATGTGGCCAAAGACGAGCTGAGCGACGCCTTTAAAAAGCTCGCCCGCGTCAGCAAGATCATGGAGCAACTCGTCCACGCATGGGACGTGCTGGCCACCATGACGCCCCCCGAGTACAGCGCCATCCGGCCGTACCTGGCCAATTCGAGCGGCTTTCAAAGCGCGCAGTACCGCTGTATTGAATTTGCCTTGGGCAACAAAAACGCCGCCATGCTCAAACCCCACGCACACCGGCCTGATTTGCTGGCGCAAGTGCAAGCTGCGTTTGAAGCGCCATCGCTGTATGACGAAGCGCTGCGCCTGCTGGCCAGACGCGGTTTGCCCGTGCCTCCAAGTCACACCCAACGTGACTGGACGCAAGGCTATATTGAAAGCGATGAAGTGGAACAAGCGTGGCTGGTGGCCTACCGCAACCCCAAACAGCACTTTGACCTGTACCAGCTGGGCGAAGAACTGACCGACCTGGAAGACGCCTTCAGACTCTGGCGCTTTCGCCATGTCACCACGGTGGAGCGCGTCATTGGTTTCAAGCGCGGCACCGGTGGCGCAGGCGGCGTCAGTTACTTGCGCAAAATGCTGGATGTGGTGCTGTTCCCTGAAATCTGGAAGCTGCGGACAGCTTTATAGGTAGTTTTGGTTGCTTTTGACGCTTTTGACGCTTTTGACGCTTTTGGGGTCATTTTCAGGTACCAAATCAGGCTTTAGGCCAATGAATACTTGGGTAAGAAGCTCCTAAATTAATAGCGTATTTCTGGCTGTCTTTTTTATCAAGACGACTTCGTAGGTCGGGTTAGCGAAGCGTAACCCGACACCTCGTTACCCCATCGTTAAAATTTCGTTGTACGATAAGCCTATCGATCATCCCGAGAGTTAGCCATGCAAACCGTTACCGTGTCACCCAAATTCCAGGTCGTCATCCCCTTGGCCGTCCGTGAGGGGCTCAAACTCGTGCCCGGCGTCAAGATGCAGGTGGTGCAGTTTGACAACCGCATGGAGTTCATCCCTGTACAACCCGCCAGCGCCCTGCGCGGAACACTGCGCGGCATGGACACGACCATTACGCGTGATTCGGACAGACTGTGAACGTCGTCGATTCGTCGGCCTGGCTGGCCTACTTTGCCGATGAACCCAATGCCCAACATTTCGCCAGCGCCATTGAAGCGCCCGACTCACTCATCGTGCCGTCCATCACGCTGCTGGAAGTGTTTAAAAAAGTAGCGCAGCAGCGCGGCGAAGGCGTTGCGCTGCAATATGTGGCGGTGATGCAGCAAGGGCGCGTGGTAGCGCTTGATTCAACTTTGGCCCTGCTGGCCGCAACGCTAGGTGCGCGACACAAATTGCCATTGGCCGACAGCATCATTTATGCGACGGCTCAGCAGGGCAATGCGCTGGTCTGGACGCAGGATGCGGATTTTGAAGGCTTGGAAAACGTAAGGATTTTTTCGAAAAGCTGACAGCTCATATTGTGGGCAGCCTCCAGATCAACTGAAAGCTGCCTAACCTGCTGGTGACTCGAAAAAGAATTCAGCTGGTCGAGCGATACCCATACAGCCAAGGCATGTCCAGCAGCCGCTCCCCCATCAGCTTCATCGCCACATCACGCCCCCAGCGCACTGGCCCGGTGGCATGAAAAATTTGGCCGTTGCGCAATGCTCGGGCTTGCACACGGGCGTTGCGATGCCAGCGGTTGGTGGCGTAGCGCTGCAAGGCGGCGGGTGCGTTTTGCGGCGTCGCCGCTTTTAAAACCAGACCAAGTTCAGCTGCATCTTCAATCGCCATACCCGCACCTTGCGCCAGGTACGGCCGCATGGGGTGCGCTGCATCACCCAGCAGTGCAACGCGTCCTTGTGAATGCTGGTGCGCGCCTTGCATGGGTGGGCGGTCGTGCATGACCCACAGACGCCAGTTGGGCACGGCAAGCAGCAGGTCTTGTAGCCCAGTGCAACTGTCTTGCAGGGCAGCCTTCAGGTCAGCGGCGTTAGCACTGTGATCCCAGTTTTGAAAATCACTGGGCGCCTCGCCGTGAACAAACACGACAACATTCAACCATTCACCACCCCGCACCGGGTACTGCACGGCGTGCATGTTGGGGCCCAGCCAGGCCGTGACGTTTTGGCTGCGCAGCCGCTCAGGAAGAGCAGACTGTTGAACCAGCGAGCGGTAAGCCAGGTGACCTGTACGGCGCGGTGAGCCGTCATTCAACAACTGCTGGCGGGTGTTGCTCCACAAACCATCTGCGCCCACCAAAATATCTGTGTCTTGCGCCTCCTGGCCTGTTTGCAAAGCAACCGATTGCGCAGTTTGCTCAAAGCTCTGTGTTGCGCAATTGGTGTGCAGCACCGCCGCTGTTTGCTGCAAGGCTTGCAGCAACAGGCCGTGCAGATCAGCGCGGTGCAGCGTCGCATAAGGCGCACCATACCGCGCGGCCATGACCTTGCCCAGCGTCAGCTCACCCAGCACCCGGCTGGAAACCGCATCTTTGACCTGCAAACGCTCGGGTTCAAACGCACAAGCCTGCAAGGCATCTGCCAAACCCCAGCCTTGCAGCAAGCGGGTGGCGTTGGGGCCGAGCTGGATGCCCGCACCCACCTCGCTGAAGGCGGCAGCTTTTTCAAACAGGGCCACCTGCTGGCCCGCGCGCGATAAAGCCAGCGCCGCCGCCAGCCCGCCGATGCCGCCTCCTGCAATGGCAACCTTCATGTTCAATCGGCCAGCAGTTGCCGCAACACGTAGGGCAAGATGCCGCCGTTTTGGTAGTAGTCCACCTCGATCGGTGTGTCAACACGCAGCGTCACGATGACCTCTTGTACCTTGCCATCTGTGCGTGTGATGCGCAGTATGGCGTCGCTTTGTGGCTTCAGCTCAGGATGCGGAATCACATCAATCACTTCATTGCCAGTCAAGCCCAGCGTTTGCCACGATTGCCCGGCTTTGAACTGCAGCGGCAGCACGCCCATGCCCACCAGGTTGCTGCGGTGAATACGCTCAAAGCTGCGCGCCACCACCGCCTTGATACCCAGCAGTTGCGTGCCCTTGGCTGCCCAGTCGCGGGACGAGCCGGTACCGTATTCTTCACCTGCAAAAATAACGGTGGGTGTGCCTTCGGCGATGTACTTCATGGCTGCGTCGTAGATGAACATCTTCTCCTGGTCAGGCTGGAACAATGTCACGCCGCCCTCTTCGCGGGACCCTTCGGCGTCGGCAGGAATCATCAGGTTTTTGATGCGCACATTGGCAAAGGTGCCGCGCATCATCACGTCATGGTTACCGCGCCGCGCGCCGTAGCTGTTGAAGTCAGCCTTGCCCACACCATGCGCCTGCAACCACTGGCCTGCGGGTGATGAGGCCTTGATCGACCCGGCGGGTGAAATGTGGTCGGTGGTGATCGAGTCACCAAACAGCGCCATGATGCGGGCGTTTTTGACTTCAAAGCCGCTATTTTGAGTCGAATTTTGGTCTTTTGACGAATGAATACGGGCGTAAGCAGCTCCGTTATCCATAGCAAAATCTTTAAAGAATGGTGGCTCGGCAATGTAGGTGCTTTGCGGCCAGGTGTAGGTGTTGCCGGTCACACCCTTGATTTTTTCCCACAGCTTGCCGGGCTCGGTTTTGACTTTGGCGTAGTTGGCGCGAAAGGCCTTGCCGTTCATGGCGTACTTCATCAGCGCGTTGATCTCGTCGGTCGTTGGCCAGATGTCGCCCAAGTACACCTCTTTGCCGCCCTTGCCTTTGCCGACTGGTTCGGTCATCAAGTCACGCATGACCGTACCCGCAATCGCGTACGCCACCACCAGCGGCGGGCTGGCCAGAAAGTTGGCCTTCAGGTTGGGGTGAATGCGCGCCTCAAAGTTGCGGTTGCCTGACAGTACTGCCGCGCAGACCAGGTCGCTTTTGGTGATGGCTTCATTGATCTCGGGCGTCAAGTCGCCCGCGTTGCCGATGCAGGTGGTGCAACCGTAGCCCGCCACGGCAAAGCCAAGCTTTTCCAAATACGGCAACAGGCCCGTCTCGGTTAAATACTCAGTCACGATACGCGAGCCGGGCGCTAGCGATGTCTTGATGTGTGGCTGTACTTTCAAGCCAGCCTCCACGGCCTTTTTGGCCAGCAAACCAGCCGCCAGCAGCACGCTGGGGTTGGACGTGTTGGTGCAGCTTGTGATGGCGGCAATCAGCACGTCGCCATTGACGATAGAGATACCTGATGACTTCACCGTCGAAGCGGCAACATCGCCCTGCGCAGTAGCCAGCGTAGGCCGACTGCCCTCCATCTCGGCCACCATGCGGGGTGCGCCCAGCGCGGTGGGCGGC